>NZ_JBOBDQ010000053.1:0-42109 GCF_050586565.1 Pseudomonas sp. WC1 | reverse complement strand
TTTTCAGAAGTCGCTTTTTGCAAAACACCTTCTACCTCAACAACTTACCGCTTGCCTCGTGGCGTTCAACGCTGCGAGGAGGCGAATAATACGCGGTTTGATTTCAGAGTCAACACCTTGATCTGAAAAAACTTTCGATCACCATCCAGCGGCACGTCGGCAACTATTCGCCACGGTTGCCGCTCTGTAGAGAAACACGCAAGCGGAGCGGCTTTGCCATGAGCGATGCACAGAATGAGAAGACCCCGGGGCTGTCGGCGGACGAAGAGCAGGAAGTCAGCCACAACCAGCCGCCGCGGGCGGCAGTGTTGCACGAGATCATCCGCTACCAGGGTGACCAGGAACTGGAGCGCACCCTCGCCGCCTTGTGGTGGTCGGCACTGGCGGCAGGCCTGACCATGGGCCTGTCATTGATGGCCATGGGGCTGTTCTATGCCCGCCTGCCGGAAGGCGACAGCGCCCAGGTGATCGCCAGCCTGGGCTACAGCGCGGGGTTCCTGGCAGTGATCCTGGCCCGCCAGCAACTGTTCACCGAGAACACCCTGACCGCCGTGCTACCAGTTATGACCGCGCCCACCCTGAGCAACCTCGGCCGGCTGTTGCGCCTGTGGAGCGTGGTGCTGCTCGGCAACCTGGCCGGCACGCTGCTGGTGGCCTGGGTGATGCTCGAACTGCCAATCTTCGACAGCAAGACCGACATCGCCTTCCTTGAGGTGGGCCGCAAGGTGATGACCAACGACATCAGCCAGATGTTCGCCAAAGGCATCGTCTCCGGGTGGATGATCGCCACCATGGTCTGGATGATCCCCTCCATGGAGCACGCCAAGATCTGGATCATCCTGGTGATCACCTACCTGATGGCCCTGGGCGACTTCACCCACATTGTCGTGGGCTCGGTGGAAGTGTCGTACCTTGTCTGGGCCGGCGATGAAACCTGGCAGGCGTTCTGGCTGGACTTCGCACTACCCACCCTGGCGGGCAACATCATCGGCGGCAGCTTCATTTTTGCCCTGATCAGCCACGCCCAGGTTCGCAGCGACAGCGGCAAGCCCCCCTCGCAATTGCTCAAGGATGAAAAGCCGAAAAAGGACTAGCGCGCCGCAACCGCCCGCTCGGCTCCCCTGCCCCGCTGCGGCAATGGCCGTGGCCGCCACCAGTTCTGCCCGGGGTGCGGCGAGTCGAGGCTGACCCGCTCGCCCATCTGCGGCGTGCTCAATTGCACCTGGGCGGCGTTGGTCAGGGCCAGGATACGCTCGAAGGACTCCTGCCAACCGTGGATGGACAGGTCGAAGGTGCCGTTATGAATCGGCAACAACCAGCGGCCTTGCAAGTCCAGATGCGCCTGCAGGGTCTGTTCCGGCTGCATGTGCACATTGGGCCAGGCAACGTTATAGGCGCCAGTCTCCATCAGGGTCAGGTCGAACGGCCCATACTGCTCGCCGATTTCACGGAAACCGTCGAAATAGCCCGTATCGCCGCTGAAGAATAGCCGCAGCCCTTCGTCGATCATCACCCAGGACGCCCAGAGCCTGCGGTTGCTGTCGAACAGCCCGCGCCCGGAAAAGTGCTGGGCAGGCGTGGCGACGAAGCGCACGCCTTCGACTTCGGTTTCCTGCCACCAGTCCAGTTGCCGCACCTTGGCCGGCGGCACGCCCCACTCGACGAGCAGGTCCCCCACGCCCAACGGCGCGAGGAAATGCTCGGTGCGCGGTGCCAGCTGGCGGATGGCCTGCTCATCCAGATGGTCGAAATGGTCGTGGGAGAGAATCACCGCGGTCAGTGGCGGCAGGTCGCCCAGCGCCAGCGGCGGCGCATGGAAGCGCAACGGCCCGGCCCACTGCACCGGCGAGGCGCGCTCGGCGAACACCGGGTCGGTAATGAAGAAGCGCCCGCGCAACTTGAGCAGCACAGTGGAATGGCCGAGGCGCCACAAGCTGTGATCCGGTGCGTCAGCCACCTGCTGGCGCGTCATCGGCTGCAGGCTGAGCGCTGCGTCTGGCCGGGTCTTTGGTGGCTTGCGCAGCAGCAGGTACTTGACGCCGATGCGCAACTTCTTGAGCACGCCGTCCTTGGGCAGTTCGACCTGGTTGTGAAAGCGCCCGTCCCGATACGGAGCCGGCTCGCCGGCGGGGGTAGCCATGGAGACCATGAGCAACAGCACTCCGCAAAAGAGGAAAGCCTTCATATTACTCCACAGGGTCGGATCAACCGTGAAATGGCTTGTAAGGTCATTTTTCGCCGATGAACGATTGTTGAACAATATTCACATTACTTATGCGATAAACGGCGCTCCACAGAAGAACGACAACCATGATCGACAATCGCAGCGGCAAGGGGCTCTCTTTCGTCAGGCGCATCTACCTGCCGCGCATCATCGGCCTGGGAATCGGCCTGTTCAGCGTGATGGCTGCCATCGCCCCGCTGACCCCACCGCCCTGGGCCTGGGCCCTGCTGCTGTTCAATGGCCTGGCCTGGCCACACGTGGCCTACCAGTGGGCCCTGCGCTCGGCCTCCCCGTACCAGGCCGAGCAGCGCAACATCCTGCTGGATTCGCTGATGGGCGGTTTCTGGGCCGCAGCTATCCACTTCAACCCGCTACCCAGCGTCACCATCCTGTCGATGATGACCATGAACAACGTCGCCGCCGGTGGCAAACGCGTGCTGCTGCGCGGCCTGTTGGCGCAGCTGTGCGGCATGCTCTTGGCCACCACGCTGCTCGGCACCGGCCTACAGACACAGGCCACGCAGTTGCAGGTCCTCGCCTGCCTGCCGATGCTGACCCTCTACCCCCTGGCCCTGGGCTGGGTGTGCTACCAGTTGGCGATCAAGCTGACCGAACACAAGCGCCGCCTCAGCGCCCTGAGCCGTACCGACAGCCTCACCGGACTGCTCAACCATGGCTCGTGGAAAGACCTGCTGCTGCTCAAGTTCCAGATCTGCCAGCAGCAGCGGCTGCCAGCGGTCATCGCGCTGATCGACATCGACCACTTCAAGACCATCAATGATACCTACGGCCATGTGGTCGGCGACTGCGTATTGCGCCAGCTCAGCCAGGAGCTCAAGCGCACCCTGCGCGAGGACGACCTGGCCGGGCGCTATGGCGGCGACGAGTTCTGCGTGATCCTCCCCGGCACCCACGAAGCCCAGGCCTGCCAGGCCATGGAGCGCCTGCGCGAACGCGTGGCCGCCTACCGCAACCCGCACTTGCCGGGCTTGCGCATCAGCCTGAGCATCGGCCTGGCGGACTTTCGACCCGACCTCGCCTCGCCCGAGCATTGGCTGGAACAGGCCGACAAGGCCCTGTATGCCGCCAAGCGCCAGGGTCGCGACCAGGTCAATTTCGCTCGCGGCGAGGCCGCCACGCTCAGGCTGGCCTATCCTGACTGAACCTTCGCCCAGGCCTCGGGCGCAAGACAGCAGTTGAAGGAGTCGCCCGTACATGGACAGGAACGTCGACCTTTCACCCTCCAGCCCCACCTCGCGCCTGCAGGTGCGCCGCCTGGTCGGCGGTTTCTGCGCGCTGTTCGGGCTCGCTTGCGTGTTCACCCTGGTGGCGCTGTTCAACATCGCCGCCACGCTGGACCGCCAGGCGCTGGAGCAAAGCACCTTCCAGGCCACCCAGGCGCTGGAGCAGCGGCTGGTGGCCTCGCGTCAGTTCCTCTCCAGCTACGCCGTCTGGGACGTCGCCTACGAACATCTGGTAGGCAAGGTCGACTGGCAGTGGGCGTATGACGAGAAGAACGTCGGTGAGTCGCTGTACAGCGCCAGCGGCTACGAAGGCGTGTTCGTGGTCGAGGATGGCCGCACCACCTACGCCCTGTTCAAGGGCAAACCCACCGATTCGCCGGCTAGCGCCCATATCGACAGCCCCCTGGCAGCGATCATCGCCGCGGCGCGCAGGGCGGCCCCGGCCCGCGAGCAGGTAACCCATTTCGTACGTTTCAACGGCTGGCCCGCAGTACTCAGCGCCGCGGCAGTACGCCCGGACAAGGAAGTGACCGAGGCTGATGTAAAACAGGCGCCGGTGATGGTGTTCGTCGACCAGCTGACCGAAGCCAAGCTCGCAGTGCTGGGCAAAGGCGCGGGTTTGACCGGCATGCGCCTGGAGAAAAACGCTGTTGCCCAGGCCGGGCAACCGCATATCGCCCTCGGCGAAACCGGTTATCACCTGGTCTGGAACACACCGTTGCCGGGCCGCCAACTGCTTCATGCCTTCCTGCCGCCGCTGCTGGCAGTACTGCTGGTACTTGGCCTGGTGCTGCTCTACCTGTTCCGCCACGCCCTGCGCAGTTCCCGGGCAATAGATGAAAGCCTGCTGCGATTGCAGCAGAGCAACCGCGCCCTGGAAGCCAGCGAGCAGCGCTTTCGCGCAGTGGCCGAAGCCGCCTCCGACTGGATCTGGGAAACCGACCGCCATCACCGCCTGACCTACCTGTCGCAGCGCTTCGTCAGCGTGACCGGCTACCGCATCGAGGACTGGCTCGGCCAGCCGCTCAACCAGTTGCTGGCCTGCGACACCACGCCCCTGCTGCCGTGGCTCGACAGCCAGGCCGACGACAACCCGCAGCAACTGGCCAACCTGCGCTGCAACTACGATGACGCCAGCGGCCAGAACCGCTACTGCCGCGTTTCGGCGCGCTCGATCGTCTACGAGGGCAAGCTCGCCGGCTTTCGCGGCACCGCCAGCGACATCACCGACGAGGTCGCCGCCCATGCCCGCATCCAGCACTTGTCGATGCACGATGCCCTGACGGGCCTCGCCAACCGCAACAAACTGTCGCGCCACCTCGAGCAGGCGTTGTTGCGCGGCAGCGATTCACCACCGTTGACCCTGCTGCTGCTGGACCTGGACAGTTTCAAGCCGATCAACGATTCCCTCGGCCATCCGGCCGGCGACGCAGTACTGCAGGAGGTGGCCGGCCGTCTGCGCGACACCACCCGCGACAATGACCTGGTCGCTCGCCTGGGCGGCGACGAGTTCGTCCTGGTCTTGCACGGTCTGGACAACCGCAGTGAAATCGACCGTTTTTGCGCGCGCCTGCTCGACCTTTTGCAGCAGCCCATTGGCTTCGAGGAACACCAGTTGCACATCGGCGCCAGCATCGGCATCGCCCAGACCCGGGCCCAGGGTTACGATGCCGGCGAACTGATCCGCTGCGCCGACATCGCCCTGTACCAGGCCAAGGCCGACGGCAAGAACACCTGGCGCTACTTCTCGCTGGAGATGAACCAGCAGATCCAGTACCGTCGCCAACTGGAAAACGACCTGCGCCGGGCGATCAAGCAGCACGAGTTCGTGCTGCACTACCAGCCACGCTATCGCCTGGACGACCTGCGCATCGTCTCGGTGGAAGCCCTGTTGCGCTGGGAGCATCCGCAAGAAGGGCTGATAGGGCCAGACACCTTCATCCCACTGGCCGAACAGAGCGACCTGATCGTCCCGCTGGGTCGCTGGGTACTCGAAGAAGCCTGCCGCAATGCCCGTGACTGGCCCGAAGAGTTGCTGGTCTCGGTCAACCTGTCGCCTGCGCAATTCTCCCGCAGCGATGTGGTCGCCGATGTGCGCCAGGTGTTGCTGGACACCGGCTTCCCGGCCCAGCGCCTGGAGCTGGAAATCACCGAGAACGTGATGCTCAACGACATCGAAGGCGCCCTGGGCACCATGCTCGCGCTCAAGGAACTGGGCGTGCGCCTGAACATGGATGACTTCGGCACCGGCTACTCGTCACTGGGCTACCTGCGTACCTACCCCTTCGACAGCATCAAGATCGACAAGCGCTTCATCGCCGGGTTGAGCAGCCAGAGCGGCAACGACCGAGCCGTGGTCCAGGCGATCATCAACCTGGGCAAGGCCATGGGGCTGACGGTGACCGCCGAGGGCGTGGAGACCGAGCAGCAATTGAAGGCGCTGGACAAGGAGCAGTGCCACGAGGTGCAGGGCTACTACCTGAGCAAGCCCGTGGACCGGGCAGGGTTCGAGGCGCTGCTGGCGAACCGGGAAGTTCGCCAGGATGCGTCCTGAACGCGCTGCCACGGGATTCAGCGCAGGCTGCGCTCAGCCACGATTTCGGGCAGGTCGGTACGGTTGAGGTAGATGCGCAAGGGCTCGCCGATGTTCAAGCGATCGTCCACATGCTGCTCCAGCAGCAACGCCAGGCGCTCCCGGCACAGCGCCATGCGCGCATCGGCCTCGGGCCGCCAGACGAACTCGCTGCAGGGGGTGATGCTGTCGTCGGCCACGTCCATGCCGAACGCGTCCTCTGAAAACCGCACGATATGGGTGCCGCGCTTGCCGTGAAAGCCGACGAAGCCCTTGAGCTGGTCGGCGGCGATGCAGATGTCCTGGGATGTGATGGCCATGGCGTAACCTCGCAAAGAATTCGGAAGTGACGCACGCAGAGGGGGCGGTCGCCTCTCGCGGGCAACGCGCAAGTGCCAGCCTAACCCAAGTGCCAGACCGTCCGCCAAGGTTTTTCGCCCCTCGCGCCAAGGCCCGCTAGACTGGATTTTCGAGCCCCTTCGTTGTTATCGGATCCGCCCCTCATGACCCAGGCCGTCACCGCCGACATTGCCATTATTGGTCGCATCAACGCCGTGCCGGCCATCCTCCAGGTCATCTGCGAGACCACTGGCCTGCGCTTTGCCGCCGTGGCCCGGGTGACCGAGAGCAACTGGACGGCCTGCGCGGTGCTCGACACCCTGGGATTCGGCCTCGAGGTTGGCGGCGAACTCGAGGTCGCCACCACACTGTGCCACGAAATCCGCAGCACACGCCGTACCATCGTGATCGACAAGGCCAGCGAGGACGAGCAGTACTGCCGTCACCACGCCCCGCGCCAGTACCGCTTCGAAAGCTACATTTCAGTTCCGGTGCTACGTACCGACGGCAGCTTCTTCGGTACCATCTGCGCCCTGGACGCCAAGCCAACGCCGCTCAAGGGCACGGCGATACAGCCAATGATGGAATCGTTCGCTCGCCTGCTGGCCATTCAGATCGAAAGCGAGGAAAACGCCCAGCGCACCGAGCTCGCCCTGCACAAAGAGCGGGCCATGGCCGAGGTCCGCGAGCAATTCATTGCCGTGCTCGGCCACGACCTGCGCAACCCGCTGTTCGCCATCACCGCCGGTGCCGAACTGCTCAGCCAGCGCCTGACGCACGACAAGCAGCGGGCCATCGCCCTGCATATCCTCACCTGTGGCCAGCGGGCCACCGAGCTGGTGCGCGACATGCTGGATTTCGCCCGTGGCCGCCTTGGTGCCGGGATCCCCTTGAACCTGCAACCCTGCCACGATCTGCCGGACGCCCTCGGCCATGTGGCCTCCGAGCTGCAGCGTGTCCACCCGCAGCGGCGCATCATCCTCGACATTGGCCAGGTCGGCGGCCTGCTGTGTGACCGCGAGCGAATCATGCAACTGTTGTCCAACCTGATCGCCAATGCCCTCCTTCATGGCGACCCACAAGGCCCGGTGACCGTGCGCGCCAGCCTCAGCGACAGTACGTTCGACCTGAGCGTGCACAACCAGGGCACGCCGATCGCCCCGCAAACCCTGCCCTTGCTGTTCGAACCTTTCAGCCGGCCGATCTCTGGCGCGCCCCAGCCCGGCCTGGGCCTGGGGCTGTACATTGCCAAGCAGATCGCCCTCGCCCACGGCGGCCACATGGAGGTGACCTCCAGTGCCGAGGGCGGCACCCTGTTCAGTTTTCGCCTACCGAAGGATCGACCTGGGACTCCAGAAGCACCGCCAGCCAGTTCATGAACGCCTGGACCCGGCGCGGCACATGGCGCTGCCGCGCATACAACAGCGACACCGGCATGGCCCGCGCCTGCCAGGGCTCGAGCAGCGACACCAGTTCACCCGCGCGCAGGTGTTCATCGACACCTACCGCCGGCACCTGGATCAGGCCTAGCCCAGCCAGGCAGGCGGCGGAATAGGCCTCGGCGTTGTTCACCGTGACCACGCCGGCCATGGCCTGGAAGCGCAGTTCGCCGCCCTGCTCGTATTCAAACCCGGCACTGCGCGCGCCGAGGTTGCGCACGTAGTGGACCAGCCGGTGGCTATCCAGGTCCTCCAGGCGGCGCGGCACACCGTGGCGTTCGAGATAGGCGGGGCTGGCGCAATTGCGCATGCTCAGGCGCCCGACCGGGCGCGCCACCACGTCAAGGTCGCTGAGCGCGCCGATGCGCATCACGCAATCGAAGCCTTCGCGCAACAGGTCGACCTGGCGGTCGGTGCAGCTGATCTCTACATCCAGGCGCGGGAAACGCTCGAGAAAACGCGGCAGCGCCGGCACGATGACCCGCCGCGCCATCATGGTCGGCAGGTCGATGCGCAGACGCCCGGCCAGCTCGGCGTCGTCGGCGCTGAACAGGCTCTCGATCTCGTCCATGCCCGACAACAGGTCCTTGCTGCGCTCGTACAGCAAGGCGCCGTCCTGGGTCGTGCGCACCCGGCGCGTGGTGCGGTTGAGCAGGCGCGTGCCGAGCAGGCTTTCCAGCGCCCGCACCTGTTCGGAAACGGTCGAGCGCGGCAGGCCCAGGCTTTCGCCGGCCAGGGTGAAACTGCTCAGCTCGCTGACCCTGACAAAGGTACGCAGCAGCTCCAACTTGTTCATACGGCCCCTAATTGTCCAATTGGCGCGAACAGTATTTCCGGATCTCCTGGATTTAACAGCACCTGTCCGACCAATAACCTGTCAGCCACAGCCACCCACCAAAGGTAACCGACATGACTCGCAAGATCGCACTGATCACCGGCGCCAGCCGCGGCCTGGGCAGGAACACCGCCGAACACCTGGCCGCCCGTGGCATCGACATCATCGGCACCTACCATAGCAAGGCCGACGAAGCCCGCGCCGTGGCGGCCACGCTGGAGCAGGCCGGCGTGCGCGCCGCCATGTTACAATTGGATGTCAGCGACAGCGCCAGCTTCGCAGGCTTCGCCGAACGCCTGGGCGACACGCTTGAACAGCAGTTCGGGCGCCATCAGCTGGACTTCCTTGTAAACAACGCCGGCATCGGCCTGAACGTGCCATTCAGCGAGACCAGCGAGGCGCAGTTCGACCAGTTGCTGAACATCCAGCTCAAAGGCCCGTTCTTCCTTACCCAGCGCCTTCTGCCGCTGCTGGCCGATGGCGGGCGCATCGTCAACATCTCCACCGGCCTGACCCGCTTCGCCCTGCCCGGCTATGCCGCCTATGCGGCCATGAAGGGCGCCATGGAAGTACTGACCCGCTACCAGGCCAAGGAGCTGGGCGCGCGCGGCATCCGTGTGAACATTCTCGCGCCGGGCGCCATCGAGACCGATTTCGGCGGGGGCGTGGTGCGTGACAACCAGCAGGTCAATGACTACATCGCCGGCAATACCGCACTGGGCCGGGTCGGCCTGCCCGACGATATCGGCGCGGCCATCGCCTTGTTGCTGGAAGATGGCAATGGCTGGATCAACGGGCAGCGGCTGGAGGTGTCGGGGGGTATGTTCCTCTGAGGAGCACGCTGCGCAATGCGCTCAAGCTCGGTTCAAGGCCTGGTGCAGCGCAGCGACGGCAGGAAGTGACAAAGCCTCATGGGTGATGCACAGGCCGACCCGGCGCCGCAGTGCCAGGCCGCTGCCGGGCCGCCAGTAGACCCCGGGACAGCGCTCGGCCAGGGACTGCGGCAACCATGCCGCGCCCAGCCCGGCGGCGACCATGGCCAGCGCCAGTTGCAACGAACCGGCCTGGCCAACCTGCTCGCCTTCGCCGTACAACCCCATCAGGCGCTGGTGCGAAGGATGCTGCGGACAGGTGATCCAGCGCCCGTCCGGCTGGCTGCCGGTCGCCATTACCAGCACGAAGGCCTCCTCCCACAACGGCAGGAACAGTTCGTCCTCGCAGCGCTGGGCCTCGTCGGCCAGCCGCGCATCCCCGTCGCACCCCGCCAGCAAGGTCAATTGCAGGCCCGCAACCGCCTGGCTGGCCAGGCGCACGCAAGCCTCGACCTGGGCCGGCGCGATGTCCGCCTCGATGCCCAGGGCCAAAGGCACCCGCTCCTGCCCCTGGCGAAAGCGCAGGCGCAGCGCGTCGGCCTCGGCCACCATGCGGCAGGCCTGGGGATACAGCTCACGCGCCTGCTCGCTGACTTCGACCCCACGGGCCTGACGCAGGAACAGCTCGGCGCCCAGGTCGTCCTCCAACTGGCGGATGGTCACCGACAAGGTGGGTTGCGCCACGCACAGGCGCTGGGCGGCTACCGTGATGTTGCGCGCTTCGAAGACCGCGATAAATGCCTTGAGATGACGGATATCCATAGATAGAACCGATGCCAGCCAGAGAAATAAGCCGTTTTTCATGGCCGAAAGGGCTATCTAGAATCCTGGCCATCGAAAGCGATTATGCCTGGGAGGCAACCATGAACAAACCCCTGATCATCATCACCGGCGCCAGCTCCGGCATAGGCGCCGCCACCGCCCAACGCTTTTCCGCCGCGGGCCATCCGCTGTTGCTGGTCGCCCGCCGCCTGGATCGCCTGGAGGCGCTGGCGTTGCCCGATTGCCTGTGCCGCGCCGTGGACATCCGCGACCGCGCAGCACTGGTCGCCGCCGTGACCGAGGCCGAAGCCGTGTACGGGCCCGCCGATGCCTTGGTGAACAATGCCGGGGTGATGCTGCTGGGGCAAATGCACGAACAGGACCCGGAACAATGGGAGCGCATGTTCGACATCAACGTCAAAGGCCTGCTCAACGGCGTGCACGCGTTGGTCGGCGGGATGGTCGAGCGGCGCCATGGCACCCTGATCAACGTCAGCTCGGTGGCCGGACGCAAGACCTTCCCCAACCATGTGGCCTACGTAGGCAGCAAGTTCGCCGTGCACGGGTTGTCGGAAAACCTGCGCGAGGAGCTGGCGCCGCACAATGTGCGGGTGGTGACCATCGCGCCGGGCGCAGTGGAGACCGAGCTGCTCGGGCATACCACCGACGCGGGCATCAAGCGCGACTACGAGGCCTGGAAGGCCAATGACATGGGCGGCGTGGTGCTGTCGGCGGAAGATGTCGCCGGGGCAATCGTCTGGGCCTACCAGCAGCCGCAGCAGGTATGCATTCGCGAGATCGTGCTGGCAGCGACCGCCCAGCAGCCTTGAGGCTGAGTACTGGGGGCGCCATACGCCCCTTTCGCCGGCCAGGCGGCTCCCACACCGACCGCGCCGGCTTCAAGTCATGTGCAATCCCAGGGGGAGCTGGCCTGCCCCTTCAAGGCGCTTCGTGCACCTGCACGCTGGCGGTCATGCCGGCGCTCAGGGTCACGCCCTCCGGCACCTGGTCCAGGCGGATGCGCACGGGTATGCGCTGCGCCAGCCGCACCCAGTTGAACGTCGGCTCCACCTCTGGCAGCAACTGCCCATCCGGCGTCGAGTTGCGGTCGGTGATCCCCCGGCTGATGCTTTCTACCTGCCCTTGCATCGCGTCGCCGGCGCCCATGAGCCAGACCTTGACCGGGTCACCGACGCGAATCCGCGGCAGCTTGGTTTCTTCGAAATACGCCTGGATATAGAAAGTGGCATCGTCCACCAGCGCCATCACCGACTGCCCGGTGTTGACGAAATTGCCCTCGGCCAGCCGCAGATTGGTGATATGCCCGCCCCGCGGGGCGCGTACTTCGCTGCGGGCCAGGTTGATCTTCGCCACTTGCAACTGAGCCTCGGCCTCGTGCAGTTCGCCACGGGCGACAGCGGCGTTGATCTGGGCGTTCTCGCGCAGTTCGGCACTGATCGCCTCCGGCCCCAGCGCGGTGCGCCGGGCGGCCTCGCGCTCGCGCAGGCGCAACTGCTGGGTACGCGTCTCGACCACGGCGGTGGCCTGGTCGAAGGCGGCCTGGAAGCGTTCGCGGTCGATGCTCATCAGCAGGTCGCCGGCCTTCACCTGCTGGTTGTCATGCACCTTCAACGCGCTGACCCAGCCCGACACGTCTGGGGCGATCACCACCACGTCGGCACGCACCCGGGCATCCCGGGTCCAAGGCGTGAGCATGTAGTACTGCCACAGTTGATAGCCAGCAAAAACAGCAAGGATCACCACACACAGGGTGACCAGGGTACGTACGACTGTACGCATGGACTTACTCCTTACAAAGGGCCTAACAGGCGCACCACCCCATACAGCACACAGACGAACAGCGCAGCGTCGAACAAAGCCTCGTGCCAGATCCATCGCCCCAGGGGGGTGGCCTGCACGATGAAACGCAACAGCCCGGTGAGCACCAGCGCCAGCAGCACATAGATCAGAAACGGGCTGAGCAGCACGCCGCCCAGTGCCCACTCACGCAACCCCATGGGTTTCCTCCTGCCAGCGGCACCACTTGCCCCAGCTCTTGCGCAATTGCAGCACCGCGCCGATGGCCAGGCGCAGCGGGTCGCTGGGCGGCTGGCGGCGCAGGGCCTCGATGAACTGTTCACTGGCAGCGTCCAGGCGCTGGCCACGCCCCGGCGCCGGGCCGCTGGCAAGGACCGCCTGCAACTGCTGCAGGTACTGGCGCTCGGCATTACCCAGCGGCGCCTTGGCCACGGCCAGGCACATGCGCAGGTGCACCAGTTCGTCACCGATATCCAGGCCGTGCAGGCCGTCGTCCCAGCGCTTGCGCTCGGCCTCGGGCAATTCGCTGGCATGCCGCGCCAGTTGCATCAGGCGGTCGGCCATGCGCCCGCCAAACCAGCTGTCGGCGCCGCGCAGGTCGCGCCGGGTCAGGCGCACCAGATCGCCTTGCGTGGCGGCGCGCAGGCGCCGGCCAAGCCAGGCCGGGTGACGCAGCACCAGCAAGCGGAACGCCATTACCGCGGCGCCCACGCCCAGCAGCATGGCCTGGGCGCTGTTGAGCATGGTCGCCACATCGAAATGCATGGCATTGAGCGGCGCGACCAGGACGATGAAGTGCAGGCAATAGGACGTGGCGGTCGCCCCGGTACGCGGGTGGGCCATGCCCAGGG
The DNA here is from genome assembly GCF_050586565.1 of Pseudomonas sp. WC1. Taxonomy (NCBI): domain Bacteria; kingdom Pseudomonadati; phylum Pseudomonadota; class Gammaproteobacteria; order Pseudomonadales; family Pseudomonadaceae; genus Pseudomonas; species Pseudomonas sp. WC1. The sequence goes on along the minus strand of NZ_JBOBDQ010000053.1, from coordinate 29,153 downwards.
CGCCAAAGAACAACGGCACACCCATGCCCAGGCAGAGCATGGCGAAGCTGCTCCATTGCGGCAGCAGGATCTGCCCCACCAGGAACGCCACCGGGATGGCCAGGAGGATGCCGCGCAGGAAACTCAGGCCGATCTGCGCGCCATTCTCGCGGCTGGCGAACAGGCTGCAGACCACACAGGTGAGCACCAGGCCGCCTGGCGCCGATGGCCAGGCCGTGGCCAGCCAGAAACTGCTCATGGCCAGGAAGGCCAGGGCGCTGCGCGAACCGAACAACAGGGCAAGGGACAAGTCGCGATGGGTTGCCAGGCTCTGCGTCGCCTGCCTCGGCGCCCGCCCCTGCTCGACGTCGTCGAGGGCCTGGGCGCAAGCCATCGTGTAGTCCAGCAGCAAGGTCAGGCGCGCCAGACAGTAATGCTCGGCGGGGCTGATCCGCTCGTCGTGGGCGGCGTCCCAGACACGCTGGCGCAACACCAGCAAGCTGGGCTGCTCGGTGCTGGCCAGGTGAGCGCGAACCTCGTCCAGCCATGGCGCCAGATGCCTGGCTTCACCCTCGTCAAGCTGGCGCCACTGCCTGCGCACTGAGCGTGAGATGCGCAAAAGCACCATCAGTGTCTGGCTCAGGCCGCTGATCGCCCGGGCGCGCTGGCGGCCACGACTGCCTTCGAACCAGGCATGTTCGCGCTGGGCATCGATGGCGACGATGCGCCCGAGGCTGTCGAGCAGACCGCCGCGTGCCTCGTCTTCGCCGCCAAGCATGGCGTTGGCCGCCTGCAGGCCATTCTGCCAGGCCTGGCGGGCTTGGTCGGCCAGTTGCTGCTCCACGCGCATGGGCCAGAGCAGCGCGCTGGTGACGGTGGCGCAGACGATGCCCAGGCAGATCTCGGTGCAGCGCGCCACGGCCTGGTCGAAGACCTGCAACGGGTGGTCGACCGCCGGCAGGGCGATGATCGCCACGGTGTAGCCGGCCAGCACGAACGCGTAGGCCCAGGCACTGCGCAACTGGGTCGAGGCGGCGGTGCACAGGGCCAGCCACAAGGCCAGGGTCAGCAGGAACAGCCACGGGGTCTGGGCGAACAGGCCGATGAACACCACCGACATGCAAGTGCCGACCAGGGTGCCGGCCAACCGCGCCAGGCCCTTCTGCACCACCATCCCCGACAACGGCTGGGCGACGATGAAGGCAGTCATCAGCGCCCATGACGGTTGCTCCAGGCCCCAGCGCATCGCCAGCCACAACGCCAGGCCGCCACCAAGCAAGGTCTTGATGGCGAACTTGAGGGCGAGGCTGCTGGGGGCAAACAGAGCCTGGAAGGTGATGGGCACGAAACGGACCTTGGGCGCGCTGGGGTAATAGGAAGAAAGATAGACAACGGGAAGAAGGATAAAGCGGAAACGATTAATTAGCTAGCTAATCATCTAAGTAATCGCAGGCAGATTTTCGCAGGCAAAAAAATGGGCGACCGAAGTCGCCCTAAATGCCTTGCGTGCTCGTGTATCGGGAAGGATCAGCGCTGGTTGCGCTTTTTCGAGTCCTTCCAGATGAAAATGCCCAGACCGGCGAAGAAGGCCAACATCAACCCGACTGTTACCACCCCGGCGATAACCACGTTGTCGAAGAACATGTCGGCTCCTCCCTTGATGTGCCGTCATCCGATGGGTGCAAGGTAACCAATGCGAGGAGGGGGAAAATTGACCGGAGTCAATGGCGCCCGGGGCCGGGCGCGGGAGGCGGGTGCAGGTTTGACCTGCATCAAGTTTCAGCGCTTCTTCGATTTGCCCTTGGGCTTTTTCTTCTTGCCCTGCCCCAGCGGCAAGGCCTGCTCGAAGGCCTGGCGCATGTCGTCCAGGCGCTTGTCATTGAGGTCGTGGATACGTTTGGCGCGTTCGGCGCCGAAGTCGATCAGTTTGTCTTGGCTCATGGTGGGCTCGACGGACAGCAGAGGCCTTAATGATGAAGGCTTGCCTGGGCGCTGACTAGTCAGACTTCGATATCCACCAGCAGCCCCTGGCGCGTGCGCTCGCCCAGCGGCGCCACCGGCACGGTGTTGTCGGCATTGAGTTCCTCGCCCGGAACCGCCTCGTAACGATCGCCCTCAGCCTGCTTGCGCCTTTTTTGCTGGCGGCGTTGCTCGTCACGCAACAGCAAGGCCTGCTCTTCGGGATCACGATGATTCTTCAGGTCGATGGTGCCATCACTGGAGGTCGGCTGCGTGGGCACCACCGGTGGAATGGTCGGCGGCGGTTTGACCGGGTCGTGTTGCGAGGTCACGGGGGCGGCACTGAGCGGGATGATCGGCGGCAGCATGGGAGGTCTCCTGTAGCCTTGTTGTCGGCTGATGGCGCGCCGCCTTGAATGCCTGCGGTCGAAGGTGTGCGGCGTGTCACAACGCCGCATTGCGCTGGAGTATAGCGCGGGCCTACTCGGCGTCTTCGTCCGGATCGTCGGGTGAAGGGCTCGACTCGCTCCATGGCCGCTTGTAGACCTGCTGCCAGACCGCATCCATATGTTCGCGCACCCCTGGCGGGGCGTTCTTCAACGAGGCGCTGTCTTCGCGCTCGCCGCCGAACGGGTCTTCACCTGGCGGGCTGATCAGCGACTGGCCGGTGATGGTGTAGATCGCCTGGCCTTCACGCATCTCGATGGCGATGTCGTGGGGGTCGATACCGCCACCGCAGAAGGCATGGCTGGCCACTGTCACTTCAGCGACACCGTCCTTGTTCAGGTCGCCGACATCACTGACATCGGTGTAGAAGTCGACGTCCAGGTCCAGGCCGGCGCAGGTGGTCTCCTGCTCGATCTGCCAGCGCGCCTTGAAGACATCGGCACTGGCGGCGCGGCCATACAGGGTGGCCTTGAGCACCACCTTGTCGACTTCCTCCTCGGTATCAGGGTCGGTGGCCTGGCCGTCGACCCGGCTCAGCACCAGCAGGCCCTCGCCCTCGCGGTCATGGAAATGCACGCTCTTGATCGGCGTCTGCACGCCGAGCACTTCCAGTTGCTCGACCGGGATCGGCGGCAGGATCTCGAAGCTTTTCTGTTCACAGGCGGCCAGCAGCGCCAGGCTGCCCAGGCCCAAGGTGACGTTCAACCAGCGGTGCTTGGCAAACATGTTGGCGCATGGCCCTCGTGACGGGTGTTCGTCGATGAACACGCTAGACTCACTGAGATTCTTTGGTCTGGCGCAGCCGATCCGGTAACATGGCCAGCTTTTTCACCGCGGGAGTTTTGGCAGTATGGCGCAGCAGTATCAACCGGGGCAACGCTGGATCAGCGACAGCGAGGCCGAGCTCGGTCTTGGGACCATCCTGGCGCAGGATGGCCGCCTGCTGACCGTGCTCTACCCGGCCACGGGCGACACGCGCCAGTACTCGCTACGCAATGCGCCGCTGACCCGCGTGCGCTTCTCGCCAGGCGATCTGATCACCCATTTCGAAGGCTGGAAGCTGACCGTGCAGGAGGTCGAGGACATCGACGGCCTGATGGTCTATCACGGCATCGACCCGCAGAACCAGCCACGCACGCTGCCCGAGACGCAGCTGTCCAACTTCATCCAGTTCCGCCTGGCCAGCGACCGCCTGTTCGCCGGACAGATCGACCCGCTGTCGTGGTTCTCGCTGCGCTACAACACCCTGCAGCACACCAGCAAGCAGATGCTCTCCACGCTCTGGGGCCTGGGTGGCGTGCGCGCCCAACCCATCGCCCACCAGTTGCACATCGCCCGTGAAGTCGCCGATCGCATCGCCCCGCGCGTATTGCTGGCCGACGAAGTTGGCCTGGGCAAGACCATCGAGGCCGGCCTGGTCATCCACCGCCAAGTGCTGTCCGGGCGTGCCAACCGTGTACTGATCCTGGTGCCGGAAAACCTCCAGCACCAGTGGCTGGTGGAAATGCGCCGGCGCTTCAACCTGCAGGTTGCACTGTTCGACGCCGAGCGCTTCATCGAAAGCGACGCCAGCAACCCGTTCGAAGATGCCCAACTGGCGCTGGTCGCGCTGGAGTGGCTGGTCGAGGACGAGAAGGCCCAGGACGCGCTGTTCGCCGCCGGCTGGGACCTGATGGTGGTCGACGAGGCCCACCACCTGGTCTGGCACGAAGAGCAGGCCAGCCCCGAATACTCGCTGGTCGAGCAGCTGGCCCAGGTGATTCCCGGCGTGCTGCTGCTCACCGCCACACCTGAACAGCTCGGCCAGGACAGCCACTTCGCCCGCCTGCGCCTGCTCGACCCCAACCGCTTCCACGACCTGGCTGCCTTCCGCGCCGAAAGCGAGCACTATCGCCCGGTGGCCGAAGCCGTACAGGAGCTGCTCGACGAGGGTCGCCTGTCGCCGAAAGCCCACGCCACCATCCAGGGCTTCCTCGGCGCCGAAGGCGAAGCGCTGCTGGCCGCGGTCAGCGACGGCGACAGCCAGGCCAGCGCGCGCCTGATCCGCGAACTGCTCGACCGCCACGGCACCGGCCGCGTGCTGTTCCGCAACACCCGGGCGGCAATCCAGGGCTTCCCCGAACGCCAGCTGCACCCCTACCCGCTGGCCAACCCCGAGGCCTACGCCGACCTGCCTTCGGGCGAGCGCGCCGAGCTGTACCCGGAAGTGGCCTTCCAGGCCCAGGGCGAAACCGGCGACGACGAGCGCTGGTGGCGTTTCGACCCTCGGGTCGACTGGCTGATCGACACCCTGAAGATGCTCAAGCGCACCAAGGTCCTGGTGATCTGCGCCCACGCCGAGACCGCCATGGACCTGGAAGACGCCCTGCGCGTGCGCTCCGGCATCCCGGCCTCGGTGTTCCACGAAGGCATGAGCATCCTCGAGCGTGACCGCGCCGCCGCCTACTTCGCCGACGAAGAGTTCGGCGCCCAGGTGCTGGTGTGTTCCGAGATCGGCAGCGAAGGCCGCAACTTCCAGTTCGCCCATCACCTGGTGATGTTCGACCTGCCGGCACACCCGGACCTGCTCGAGCAACGCATTGGCCGCCTCGACCGGATCGGCCAGAAGCACACGATCCAACTGCACATCCCGTACCTGCAGGACAGCCCGCAGGAACGCCTGTTCCAGTGGTACCACGAAGGCCTCAACGCCTTCCTCAACACCTGCCCGACCGGCAACGCCCTGCAGCATCAGTTCGGCCCGCGCCTGCTGCAACTGCTGGCCGGTGGCGACGACAAGGGCTGGACCCAGCTGGTCGGCGAGGCCCGAGCCGAGCGCGAGCGCCTGGAGGCCGAGCTGCACACCGGTCGCGACCGCCTGCTGGAACTCAACTCCGGTGGCGCCGGCGAAGGCCAGGCGCTGGTCGAGGCAATCCTCGAGCAGGACGACCAGTTCGCCCTGCCGATCTACATGGAAACCCTGTTCGACGCCTTCGGTATCGACAGCGAGGACCACTCGGAAAATGCCCTGATCCTCAAGCCGAGCGAGAAGATGCTCGACGCCAGCTTCCCGCTGGGTGACGACGAAGGCGTGACCATCACCTACGACCGTGGCCAGGCGCTGTCGCGCGAAGACATGCAGTTCCTCACCTGGGAGCACCCGATGGTCCAGGGTGGCATGGACCTGGTGCTGTCCGGCTCGATGGGCAACACCGCCGTGGCGCTGATCAAGAACAAGGCGCTCAAGCCCGGCACCGTGCTGCTCGAACTGCTCTACGTCAGCGAAGTGGTGGCACCGCGCAGCCTGCAGCTGGGGCGCTACCTGCCACCGGCCGCGCTGCGCTGCCTGCTCGATACCAACGGCAACGACCTTGGCCCGCGGGTGGCCTTCGAAACCCTCAACGACCAGCTCGAAAGCGTGCCCAAGGCCAGCGCCAACAAGTTCGTCCAGGCCCAGCGCGACGTGCTGGCCAAGCGCATCGCCGCAGGCGAGGCCAAGGTCCTGCCAACCCACGACGAGCGCGTGGCCCAGGCCCGGCAGCGCCTGACCGCCGAAGCCGACGAGGAGCTGGCGCGCCTGACCGCGTTGAAGGCCGTCAACCCGAGCGTGCGCGACAGCGAGATCGACGCCCTGCGCAAGCAGCGCGAAGAGGGTTTGGCGGCGCTGGAAAAAGCGGCACTGCGCCTCGAGGCGATCCGGGTGCTCGTCGCCGGTTGATCGCCATAGAGGCCATCGCGGGGCAAGCTCGCTCCCACAATTCCGGCTCGGAATTGGTGGGAGCGGGCTTGCCCCGCGCTCGTTTCGTCCTGCAAGCCATCCATTTAGACCATCTGGCTATTGCTTTCATATCCAAATGGTAGAAATCAAATTGCCATTAATCAGGAAGGCTTAGGTACAGGTTCCTATACTCCAGCAGGAACAGTCTCCATCCGTGCTTTTTGGGGACGAGTGAAGACTCGACGAAGAGGCCTGCAATGGAGTGGCTGGGACTGCAATTGTTCGCTGAGCTGCCGGCGACCGGACAGATCATCCTCGACTGCCGACACAATCCCTTCCTGGTGCTGCTTGCCTTCATCGTGGCGAGCGCCGCCTGTTTCGCCACCCTGGACATGAGCGAACGCCAGAGCCAATGCGAAGACCGCTTCGCCCGCCGGCAATGGCGCGTGCTCGGTGCCTGCTGCCTGGCCGGGGGCATCTGGGCCATGCATTTCATCAGCATGCTGGCCTTCCAGGCGCCCCTGGAAATCCACTTCGATGCCCCACTGACCGGCCTGTCGCTGCTGGTGGCCCTATTGGCCGCCTGGCTGGCGATGAACAGCCTCAACCGCAGCCAGATGCGCCTGCGCCACTACCTGCAGACCGCGCTGTTCATCGGCCTGGGCATCAGTGTCATGCACTACACCGGCATGGCCGCCCTGCAGACCAGCGCCCTGCAGTACTACCAGACCGGCCTGCTGTTTGCCTCCGTCGGCATCGCCGTGCTCGCCAGCCTGGTGGCGCTGCTGATGGCGCGCTATTTCAACAAGGGCAGCGGCACCCTGCACCTGCTGCTCAAGTACGGCGCCAGCCTGCTGATGGCCGCAGGTATCGTCCTGACCCATTTTACCGGCATGGCGGCGATGACCCTGGTGATCCCCAGCGAGACCGCGCTGCGACTGCCTTCGGCCGACAACAGCCTGCAACTGGCGCTGACCATTGCCGTCATCACCCTGTTGATCAGCGCTGGCAGCATCAGCGCGGCGCTGGCCGACAAGAAGCTGCAGAGCAAGGAGCACGACCTGCGCCGGGTCAATGTACTGCTCAGCCAGCTCGACCAGGCCCGCGCCTCGCTGCAGCAGGCCGCCCACTACGACGCCCTGACCAACCTGGTCAACCGCCGCGGCTTCAACCAGGTCTTCGCCGAGCGCCTGGCCGAGCAGGCTGCCCATGACGGTATGCTGGCGGTGATGTTCCTCGACATCGACCACTTCAAGCGGATCAACGACAGCCTCGGGCATGCCGCCGGCGACGAGTTGCTCAAGGTGATCGCCGATCACATCAAGGCCGCCACCCGTGGCCAGGACCTGGTGGCCCGCTTCGGCGGCGACGAGTTCTGCATCGTCACCAGCCTCAACAGCCGTGACGAGGCACGCCACCTGGCCCAGCGCATCATGCAGCGCATGAAGGAGCCGATCGATCTGGCCGGCCGGCGCATGGTGATGACCACCAGCATCGGCATCAGCATCTTCCCCGACGACGGCCAGAGCACCGAGGAGTTGCTGAAGAACGCCGACCTGGCGCTTTACCAGTCCAAAGGCTGCGGGCGCAACAGCCTGAACTTCTTCAACAACGGCCTGAAGACCCGCGCTACCCTGGAGCTGCAACTGGAAGAAGAACTGCGCGTGGCGCTGTTCGAAGAGCGTGGCCTGTGCGTGCACTACCAACCGATCTTCGACCTACGCAGCGGCCAGGTGGCCAAGCTCGAGGCGCTGGTGCGCTGGCAACACCCACAGCATGGCCTGCTCAGCCCCGACCGTTTCATCTGTATTGCCGAAGCCAACGGCCTGATCGCCGAGCTGGACCTGTGGGTGCTGCGCCGGGCCTGTGAGGACCTGGCCCAGCTCAATCGTCATGGCTATGGCGATCTCAAGGTCACGGTGAACTGCTCGGCCCTCACCCTTGGCCGCGAGGAGCTGGCCACCGAGGTGGAAATGGCCTTGTTCCAGGCCGGCCTGGCGCCGCGCCAGCTGGAGCTGGAGGTCACCGAAAACGCCCTGATGGGTGACATCCACCACACCATCAGCCTGCTCAAGCGCATCCGTGCCCTGGGTGTGGCGTTGTCGATCGATGATTTCGGCACCGGCTATTCATCGCTGGCCTACCTCAAGCGCCTGCCGCTGGACGTGCTGAAGATCGACCGCTCGTTCATCCAGGACGTGCCCGGCAGCCAGAAAGACCGCGAGATCGTCCAGGCGATCATCATCATGGCCCATACCCTGCACCTGAAAGTGGTCACCGAGGGCGTCGAGACTGTCGAGCAGCACGAATTCCTCGCCAGCCACGGCTGCGACTACCTCCAGGGCTACCTGCTCAGCCGGCCGGTGCCACTGGCCGAGTTGCGGCCGATCCTCGAACGGCTCGACCGCCAGCCGGGCGAGCTCAGTCCTTGCTGCGATACAGCGCTACCAGGGTCGCGGGATCTTTTTGCAGATAACCCTGGCTACCGTGCAGGCGCATCAGTTGCGCGGCGAGGCCACTGAGCGGCGTCGCCGAGCCCTGCTCGCGGGAGAATTTCACCGCGCTGTCGAGGTCCTTGAGCAAGGTGCGCACGTGCCACTTGACCGGCTCGAAGCGGCTTTCGGCCATTTGCGGGGCGAGGATCTGCAAGGGTTTCGAGTCGGCAAACCCGCCGGCCAGCGCTTCGGCGATCAGCCGCGCATCGACCCCTGACTGCTCGGCCAGCGCCACCACCTCGGCAATCACCAGCGCGTTGCAGGCCACGATCATCTGGTTGCACGCCTTGGTCACCTGGCCGGCCCCCACCGCGCCCATGTGCGTCACCCTTTGGCCCAGGGTCAACAGCACCGGCCGCGCCCGCTGCAGATCGCTCGCCTCGCCCCCGACCATGATCGCCAGGGTGCCGGCCTCGGCCCCCGGCGTGCCGCCGGACACCGGGGCATCGAGCCAGGCCATGCCGCACAGGGCCGCCAGCTCCGCCGCCATCTCGCGGGTGGCGGTCGGCTCGAGGCTGGAGAAGTCCACCAGCAGCTGACCGCTGCGCCCGCCACGGGCGATGCCCTGCTCACCGAACACCACCTCGCGCACCACCGCCGTGTCGGCCAGACACAGCAGCACCATGTCCGCCGCCTGGCACAGCTCGGCAGGGCTACCGGCCAGCTGGGCGCCGGCGGCAACCAGTTCGGCGCATTTGTCCGGGCTGCGGTTCCACACGGTCAGCGGATACCCCGCGGCCAGCAGCCGACGGCACATCGGCAGGCCCATCAGGCCGATCCCGGCAAACCCCAACGAAGGCAATGCAGTACTCATGAGCAACTCCAGATTAAAGAAGCGTGACAAACGGACGATGCAATGCGGGTGAGAAGGGAAAAACCTTAGAACGACTAAGGAAACCCCCTATCGCATAAGAAAAAGACGCACTGATAAAGTCGCGAAATTTCTCCGTGATGGCTAGATGATATGCATCACCGGGAAGCCAACCACTCCAGGCAAATGGCGCACTATGACCTCTACGATCACTTCTGCCAATGCGGCTCCCGAGCCCTCCCTCAGCACCACCTCGCTGACTGCCGGCAGTGCTCGAGACCTGCCCGCGGCGCGCAGCATGCCGGCGCAACAGTACCTGTACTTCACCGAACAGGACATCCAACGCATCCTCGACAACCTCGACGGCCTGCGCGACCTGGTGTTTCCGCCCAACCTGCATGTCGAGGACGAGGACCAGTTGCGTCTGGAGCAGCAGTTCCCGTCGGTGTGCCTGATCGGCCTGGGCCGCTGCGGCTCGAACATCGCCCTGGACGTGGCGGAACTGGTGTACAACGCCCGCACCTTCTTCCTCAATGAGTACAACAACGAGGACCGTTTCAAAGGCGAAGCGGGCTACAGCCCGGCGCGCTGGATCCGCCAGAACCTGCGCCTGGTACAGAACAAGGCGGCCAAGCCGGTGTTCCTGGTCGAGCCGCTGGTGATGCTCGGCGACCTGGACAAGGACATCGCCGGGCGCATCCGCTTCTCGCGCAAGGGCGAGCGCGGCGGCTTTTTGCGCGACTACAGCAAGATGAAGATCATGGACCTGTCCGAGGTGCATGCCGGTGGCGCCGGCAACGCGCCGATCCTCGGCCAGTACCTGGCCAAGATCATCCTCAACAAGGACACCCAGCGCTTTTCCAGCGCCGACTGGAAGCTGATCCACTCGTACCTGATCGACTCCTGCGGCATCAAGGCCAACCAGTCGCGCCTGTACTTCTACATCTTCAGCGCCGGCGGCGGCACCGGCTCGGGCATGGCCTCGGAATTCGGCCTGGCCCAGCAGTACTCGTACATGAACAAGACATTCGATACCAAACCGGCCGACGAGAACGACGGCAAGAGCGGGCATTCGTTCGTGTTCGAGCCGATCTTCACCAGCGGCATCTGCGTGCTGCCCAATGCGTCCGATCACCGCAGTGAAATGTCCGAGGCTCTGCACATCAACGCCGGGCGCCTGCTGTGCAAATACCTGTCGGAGGAATGGGACTTCTCGTACAACTTCGACAATGAAGACAGCAGCGAAGCCAGCGTCATGGGCCGCATCCGCCCGTGGAACGCGATGATGCTGATCTCCAACGACATCATGCGCTACGCCGAGGAGAGCGACGACGGCACGATCCAGAACATCGACGTCAATGCCATGGAGAAGCACGCCAACCAGTACATCTCCCAGCAGATCTTCAACATCCTCACCGCCCAGGCGGTGACCACCGACTACGACCAGAACTACTTCCGCCGCGCCGGCATCGACATTGGCGAGACCATCCGCCTGGACGCCAACGACCTGTTCATGAGCCTGGCCGGCCCAGTGGCCATCGCCTATGCCGAGTCGGTGGTGCCGGAAGTGCCGCCGGCTGGCTCGGACAAGTTCAAGGTGTTCGAGCGCGAGCAGCCGCGCCTGGACATCGACGACCTGTTCTTCCGCTCCATCGACCTGCCGCACTTCAACAAGCAGACCCAGGCCATCGAAGGCATCAGCCTGCTGCCGATCGAGTCGCGTCGCTACCGCGCCGCGCTGGAGCAGTACCAGGCCTCGGGCTACGACGCCGCGGCGCTGCACGACCTGCATTTCTTCAAGAACTGCTCGTCGGTGGTGTCGATCGTGTCGCTGCCCAAGGATTACAAACTGTCGTACATGGACCTGAACCGGCTCAAGACCCACCTCAACAGCCTGTTCCCCAACACCACGCTCAAGCGCTATGCGCTGGTGATCGGCGCCTCGGCCAACCTGTCGCTGACCACCCTGATCGCCAAGAGCCCGTGCCTGTCGGACGATTTCCTCACGCTGATCGTGGCGTTCATCAAGCGTTGCTTCGCGCGCAACCCGTACCGTTTCGACGACACCATGGACAATGCGATCCTCGAGTTCATCACCAGCGAGCACTTCGATGAAGACAGCATCGACGACCTGCTCAACGAGTTCGAGAACCCGGCGAAGATCCTCGACACCAACTGGTACGCGATCAAGCCGATGTACGAGAAGAAGTACCGCGAGCTGATCAACGACAAGAGCCGTTTCGTCTCGATCAACGACATCCGCCTGTCGCGCGAGTGCGTGAAGAAGGCGGTGAAGTACCTGCGCGAGATCTTCAGGCACCGCATCGGCAAGACCCGGGTGATTTCGCTGAACAGCCATACCGGGCGCGTGGATTACTGATCCAGTGGGGGCCGCAAAGCGGCCCCATTTACGCATCCCGTAAACTGTTACCGCCCCGCCGAATCACCCCGCCACTGTTACCAACTTCCACCTTACGTGAGCGTCAATGCGCACCATTGCGGAGCGTTTGCGCGTTTTCACGCACTAAAAAAGCCCGCGCTTATTCCGCTTTCTTCGCCTGGATCACGATGAACGGCGAAACCACCACCGCCCAGATCTCTGGATCGCGGGTTTGCAGGTCGAGCGCCTGCTCGGCAGAGACCGGCCCGACAGTGCCATCATTGCGCCACTTGGCGAAGATCTCGCCGCGATTCTCGGCCATCGCCTCGGCAACAGCGATCAGGTCGAGGCTGGGGTCGACCCAAATCAGGTCACCCTTGGCCCAGAAACGCTCCAGAGCTTTCCACTCGATGACGGCAGTCTCGCCGAGCAGTTTGGCATAGAGGGTGCTTACTTGATCAGTCATGGGTTTACCTGCGCAAAGATCGGCCAACAAAAAGGCCGGCATTTTTGCAGAAAAACCCGGTTTCAAATACGTAATTTGGTCGATCAGGCCCGAACTTGTGGGGGCGGGCCGGGAATACAGGCAAAGTGATGGCGCTTTTCTGTATCTTTATGTCGATCACGCGACACCCCTTGAGACAGACGCTTTTCGCCCGCTTTTCAAGCGCTCGGACAGCGCTCTACACTGTACCGGTACAGTTCCGGGACATGTTCCGGGGGAAGGTGGGCTTACGGCATTGGCGTAGCCAGGCCGCGAATCCCGCCCGGTCTGTAGCCCTGGCCTCAGGACTATAAGAATTACAACAGAATGAGTGGAGCACTATGATCAAGATTTCCAAGCTGTTTGCCGCGATGGTTCTGGCCGGAGTCGCCAGCCATTCGTTTGCCGCCGACACCATCAAGATCGGCATCGCCGGTCCCAAGACCGGGCCGGTGACCCAGTACGGCGACATGCAGTTCGTCGGCGCCAAACAGGCCATCAAGGACATCAACGCCAAGGGCGGCGTCGATGGCAAGATGCTCGAAGCCAAGGAATACGACGACGCATGCGACCCTAAACAGGCCGTGGCCGTCGCCAACAAAGTGGTCAACGATGGCGTCAAGTACGTGATCGGCCACCTGTGCTCCAGCTCCACCCAGCCTGCGTCCGACATCTACGAAGACGAAGGCGTGATCATGATCACCCCCGCCGCCACTTCCCCGGACATCACCAGCCGTGGCTACAAGCTGATCTTCCGCACCATCGGCCTGGACAGCGCCCAGGGCCCGGCCGCCGGCAACTACATCGCCGACCACGTCAAGCCGAAGGTCGTTGCGGTCCTGCACGACAAGCAGCAGTACGGCGAAGGCATCGCCACCGCGGTCAAGACCACCCTGGAAGGCAAGGGCACCAAGGTTGCCGTCTTCGAGGGCCTGAACGCCGGTGACAAGGACTTCTCCTCGATCATCCAGAAACTCAAGCAGAACAACGTCGACTTCGTCTACTACGGCGGCTACCACCCGGAGCTGGGCCTGATCCTGCGCCAGGCGCAAGAGAAAGGCCTGAAAGCCAAGTTCATGGGTCCGGAAGGCGTGGGTAACGACTCCATCTCGCAGATCGCCCAGGGCGCCTCCGAAGGCCTGCTGGTTACCCTGCCGAAGTCGTTCGACGCCGACCCTGCGAACAAGGCCATCGTCGACGCCATCAAGGCCGACGGCAAGGATCCGAGCGGTCCGTTCGTGTTCCCGGCCTACTCGGCTGTCCAGCTGATCGCCGAAGGCATCAAGGCTGCCAAGTCCGAAGACACCGACAAGGTGGCCGCCGCCATCCACGCTGGCAAGTTCAAGACCCCGACCGGCGAACTGTCCTATGACGAGAAAGGCGACCTGAAAGACTTCAAGTTCGTGGTCTACGAATGGCACTTCGGCAAGCCGAAGACCGAAGTCTCCCCTCAGTAACTGCGTGACTAATAGCTGACCGAGAAGCCCACTGTGCGAGCAGTGGGCTTTGTTTTACGAGGTTCATGAACCTGATTCCCGTGATCCGGGAGCCGGTTCACCTGAAAATCTTAAAACCGTCACCCGCGGTTTCCTGGTTGTGCCCGCACAAGATCACGTGGCGTAGAACACGAGAACATGGGCCGGGGTCATCCCCCGCCAGAGAAATGCAAATCAGGTTTTTAGGAGCGCTGTAATGCCTGAGATCTACCATTTCCTACAACAACTGGTTAACGGATTGACCATCGGCAGTACCTACGCGCTGATCGCCATCGGTTACACGATGGTGTACGGCATCATCGGCATGATCAACTTCGCCCACGGCGAGGTGTACATGATCGGTTCCTACGTGGCCTTCATCGCCCTCGCCGGACTGGCCATGATGGGTATCCACTCGTTGCCGATCCTGATGACCGTGGCCTTCGTCGCCACGATCTTCGTCACCAGTGCCTACGGCTACAGCATCGAACGGGTCGCCTACCGGCCGCTGCGCAACAGCAACCGGCTGATCCCGCTGATCTCCGCCATCGGCATGTCGATCTTCCTGCAGAACACCGTCCTGCTCTCGCAGGACTCGAAAGACAAGTCCATCCCCAACCTGATCCCCGGCAGCTTCTCGTTCGGCCCGGGGGGCGCAGAGGAAGTGCTGGTCTCGTACATGCAGATCCTGGTGTTCGTGGTAACTCTCGTCGCCATGACCTGCCTCACCCTGTTCATCTCCCGTTCCCGCCTGGGGCGCGCCTGCCGCGCCTGCGCCGAGGACATCAAGATGGCCAACCTGCTGGGCATCAACACCAACAACATCATTGCCCTGACCTTCGTCATCGGTGCCGCGCTGGCGGCGGTGGCGGCCGTGCTGCTGAGCATGCAGTACGGGGTGATCAACCCCAACGCCGGTTTCCTGGTGGGCCTGAAGGCCTTCACCGCAGCGGTACTGGGCGGCATCGGCAGCATCCCGGGCGCCATGCTCGGCGGGCTGGTGCTGGGCGTGGCCGAAGCGTTCGGCGCCGACATCTTCGGCGACCAGTACAAGGACGTGGTGGCATTCGGTCTTTTGGTTCTTGTCCTGCTGTTCCGGCCGACCGGCATCCTGGGCCGCCCGGAGGTTGAAAAAGTATGAACAGAAATCTCAAACAGGCGTTCTTCAGCGCCTTGCTGGTCTGGGCCGTGGCCTTCCCGGTGCTGGGCCTGAAACTCAGCATCGATGGCATCAGCCTGGTGGTGCATAGCCAGGGTTCGTTCACCATCGGCATCATCGCCGCGTGCTCGGTGCTGATGTTCCTGCGCGTGCTGTTCGACAAGCAGTGGAGCTCGGTGATGGGCCGCCGCTCCGACCGCAAACTGGTACCGTCGTCGGTGAGTAACTTCCTGACCCTGCCGAAAACCCAGCGCTGGGTGATCATGGGCCTGATCGTCGTCGCCCTGATCTGGCCGTTCTTCGGCTCCCGCGGCGCGGTCGACATCGCCACGCTGATCCTGATCTACGTGTTGCTGGGCCTGGGCCTGAACATCGTGGTCGGCCTGGCGGGCCTGCTCGACCTGGGTTACGTCGGCTTCTATGCCGTCGGCGCCTACAGCTACGCCATGCTCTCCCACTACCTGGGCTGGAGCTTCTGGGTCTGCCTGCCGATCGCCGGCCTGATGGCCGCCACCTTCGGCTTCCTGCTCGGCTTCCCGGTGCTGCGCCTGCGCGGTGACTACCTGGCGATCGTGACCTTGGGCTTTGGCGAGATCATCCGCCTGTTCCTGCGTAACCTCACCGACTGGACCGGCGGCCCCAACGGCATCAGCAACATCCCCAAGCCGGAGTTCTTCGGCTTGACCTTCGAACGCCGCGCCGCTGAGGGGATGCAGACCTTCCACGAGTTCTTCGGGCTGGAATACAACTCGATCAACAAGGTCATCTTCCTCTACCTGGTCGCCCTGCTGCTGGCCCTGCTGGCGCTGTTCGTGATCAACCGCCTGCTGCGCATGCCGATCGGCCGTGCCTGGGAAGCGCTGCGTGAAGACGAGATCGCCTGCCGCGCGCTGGGCCTGAACCCCACCGTGATCAAGCTCTCGGCGTTCACCCTGGGTGCCTGCTTCGCCGGTTTCGCCGGCAGCTTCTTCGCCGCCCGCCAGGGCCTGGTGACACCAGAGTCGTTCACCTTCATCGAGTCGGCGATCATCCTCGCCATCGTCGTGCTGGGGGGCATGGGTTCGCAGCTGGGCGTGATTCTCGCGGCCATCGTGATGATCCTGCTGCCGGAGATGATGCGTGAGTTCAGCGAATACCGGATGCTGATGTTCGGTGCGCTGATGGTGTTGATGATGATCTGGCGTCCGCAGGGCCTGCTGCCCATGCAACGTCCGCACATGGAGCTGCCGCGATGAGCCGCGAAATTCTGCAAGTCAGCGGCCTGAGCATGCGCTTCGGCGGCTTGTTGGCGGTCAACGGCGTGGGCCTGACCGTCAAGGAAAAACAGGTGGTGGCACTGATCGGCCCGAACGGCGCCGGCAAGACCACCGTGTTCAACTGCCTCACCGGCTTCTACAAGCCCAGCGGCGGCACCATCCTGCTCGACGGCCAGCCGATCCAGGGCCTGGCCGGCCATCAGATCGCCCGCAAGGGCGTGGTGCGAACCTTCCAGAACGTGCGCCTGTTCAAGGAAATGACCGCGCTGGAAAACCTGCTGATCGCCCAGCACCGTCACCTGAACACCAACTTCTTCGCCGGCCTGTTCAAGACCCCGAGCTTCCGCCGCAGCGAAAAAGAGGCCATGGAGCGCGCGCAGTATTGGCTGGAGAAGGTCAACCTGACCGAGTTCGCCAACCGTACCGCCGGCACCCTGGCCTACGGCCAGCAACGGCGCCTGGAAATCGCCCGCTGCATGATGACCCAACCGCGGATCATCATGCTCGACGAACCGGCCGCCGGCCTGAACCCCAAGGAGACCGAGGACCTCAAGGCCCTCATCGCCTACCTACGCGAATCGCACAACGTGACCGTGCTGCTGATCGAGCACGACATGAAGCTGGTGATGAGCATTTCCGACCACATCGTGGTGATCAACCAGGGCACGCCCCTGGCCGACGGTACGCCGGAAGAGATCCGCGGCAACCCTGATGTGATCAAGGCCTACCTGGGGGAGGCGTAAATGCTGAAGTTCGAGAACGTTTCCACCTTCTACGGCAAGATCCAGGCGCTGCACAGCGTCAACGTCGAGATCAACCAGGGCGAGATCGTCACCCTGATCGGCGCCAACGGCGCCGGCAAGTCCACCTTGCTGATGACCCTGTGCGGCTCGCCCCAGGCGAGCAGCGGTAGCATCAAGTACCTGGGTGAGGAACTGGTCGGCCAGCCGTCCTCGCACATCATGCGCAAGAGCATCGCGGTGGTGCCGGAAGGCCGCCGTGTGTTCGCCCGCCTGACCGTCGAGGAAAACCTGGCCATGGGTGGCTTCTTCACCAACAAGGGCGACTACCAGGAGCAGTTGGACAAGGTCCTGCAGTTGTTCCCGCGCCTGAAGGAGCGTTACACCCAACGTGGCGGCACCATGTCCGGTGGCGAGCAGCAGATGCTGGCCATCGGCCGGGCACTGATGAGCAAGCCCAAGCTGCTGTTGCTGGACGAACCATCGCTGGGCCTTGCGCCGATCATCATCCAGCAGATCTTCGACATCATCGAACAGCTGCGCCGCGATGGCGTGACCGTGTTCCTGGTGGAGCAGAACGCCAACCAGGCACTGAAGGTCGCCGATCGGGCGTATGTGCTGGAGAACGGCAAGGTGGTGATGCAGGGTACCGGTGAAGCATTGCTGACCGACCCGAAGGTACGCGATGCGTACCTCGGGGGTTGAATGATCAAAGGGCCTTCAGGCCCTTTTTTCTTGCGCCGCGATGAGGCCGTGCCTCTTGTAGAGGCCCGGCAGGCTCGGTAACGTGACCGGCACTTTTTGCCCGAACACCGGAGCCCGCCTGATGCGCCTCACCCCTTCCCTGCTGCTCACTGCCCTGCTGCCGCTGTTCGCAGGCTGCCAGATGCTGGCCGAAAAACCGGTCGACCCGAACCTGGGCACTACCCGCCTGCAAGGCGAACTGAGCGCGGCCGGCGGCCATCTGCTGTTCAAACCCTGTAACGAAAGCCGCCGCTTCATCGTCAACGACGCTGCTGGCACCGGCATCCTGCAAGAGGCCGCCACCCTGGCCGACGACGCCGGTGACAAGCTGTTCGCCGATGTCCGTGCGCGCATGGCCGGCAGCAAGCAGGCAGGCAGCGACGGCCAGCTCGACGTGACCCGCCTGTACCGCCTCGACACCTCCGAATACCGTGGCTGCGAAGACCCCAACTTCAAGCAGTTGACCCTCCGCGCCGGCGGCCACGAGCCGGACTGGGACATCAAGGCCAGCGGCAAGGGCATGGTGCTCAACCGCATCGGCCAGGAGCCGTTGCCACTGCCTTACCTGGAAGAAGCGCTGCCCGGCGGCGGCCTGAGCCTGTCCAGCGAGGCCAACGGCCAGCGTGTCGAACTGTGGGTCGCGCCACAGCGCTGCGTCGACGGCGCCACCGGCGCCATCCGCCACCTCAAGGCCGAGCTGCGCATCGACGGCAAGACCCTGCAAGGCTGCGCCTACTACGGCGGCGCCCGCGACCTCTGATCACCGGGTGCTTTTATCCTGCCAGTCGGGGCGGCTAACAGCTTATACTTGGCGGTTTGTGTAAAGCCGCCGGCCGCCCATGGCCGGGATACTGGACCCTGCCATGCTACGAATCACCGAACTGAAGCTGCCCCTGGACCACTCCGACGACGAGTTGCGCGCCGCCATCGTCCAGCGCCTGGGCATCAGCGATGAGCAACTGCTCGGCTTCACCCTGTTCAAGCGCAGCTACGATGCGCGCAAGAAGAACAGCGAGCTGCTGTTCATCTACACCATCGACCTTGAAACCAGCAACGAAGACGAACTGCTGCGCCGCTTCGAAGGCGACGCCAAGATCGGCGTGGCCCCGGACGTCAGCTACAAGTTCGTCGGCCAGGCCCCGGCCGAGCTGCCTGCACGCCCGGTCGTGGTCGGCTTCGGCCCCTGCGGCATCTTCGCCGGGCTGCTGCTGGCGCAGATGGGCTTCAAGCCGATCGTGCTCGAGCGCGGTAAAGAGGTGCGCCAGCGTACCAAGGACACCTGGGGCCTGTGGCGCAAGAGCGTGCTCAACCCCGAATCCAACGTACAGTTCGGCGAAGGCGGCGCCGGCACCTTCTCCGACGGCAAGCTGTACAGCCAGATCAAGGACCCGAACCACCACGGCCGCAAGGTGCTGGAAGAGTTCGTCAAGGCCGGTGCACCCGACGAGATCCTCTACATCAACAAGCCGCATATCGGTACCTTCCGCCTGACCAGCATGGTCGAGAAGATGCGCGAGGAAATCATCACCCTGGGCGGTGAGGTGCGCTTCGAGCAGAAGGTCACCGACCTGCTGGTGGATGGCGAGCAGCTCACGGGCGTGGTGCTGCAGAGCGGTGAACAGCTGCATTCGCGCCATGTGGTGCTGGCCCTGGGGCACAGCGCCCGCGACACCTTCCGCATGCTCCACGCCAAGGGTGTGTTCATGGAGGCCAAGCCGTTCTCGGTCGGTTTCCGCATCGAGCACCCGCAGTCGCTGATCGACAAGGCGCGCCTGGGCAAGTACGCCGGCCACCCGAAACTCGGCGCCGCCGACTACAAGCTGGTGCACCACGCCAAGAACGGCCGCTCGGTATACAGCTTCTGCATGTGCCCGGGCGGTACCGTGGTCGCCGCCACCAGCGAACCTGGCCGCGTGGTCACCAATGGCATGAGCCAATACTCGCGCAATGAACGTAACGCCAACTCCGGCATCGTCGTCGGTATCGACCCCGAGCGCGACTATCCAGGTGGCCCGCTGGCCGGTATCGAGCTGCAGGAGCGCCTGGAAGCCCATGCCTACGTGATGGGCGGCAGCAACTACCAGGCACCGGCGCAGCTGGTTGGTGACTTCGTCGCCGGGCGCCCATCCACCGCGCTGGGCAGCGTCGAGCCCTCCTACAAACCGGGCGTGACCCTGGGCGACCTGGCACCGAGCCTGCCAGACTTCGCCATCGAGGCGATCCGTGAAGCGCTGCCGGCCTTCGACCGCCAGATCAAGGGCTACAACCTGCACGACGCGGTGCTGACCGGCATCGAAACCCGCACCTCATCGCCGCTGCGCATCACCCGTGACGCCAGCTTCCAGAGCCTCAACCTCAAGGGCCTGTTCCCGGCAGGTGAAGGCGCAGGCTACGCGGGCGGCATCCTGTCCGCCGGCGTCGACGGGATTCGAATCGCCGAAGCGGTGGCACGGGATATCCTCGGGTTGAACGACTAGCCCGATCGTCTTTCGCAGACAAAAAGAAACCCCGACACGGCCAAGCCGGTCGGGGTTTTCTTTTCAAGCGTGCTGTCAGTGAGTGACGCGGCTGGTGCCGTCGACAGTCATGATGCGTACACGCTCACCCACACGGAAGATCTCGTTCTGCTGCACTTGCTGCACGTAGGCACGCATGCTGCCGTCGTCTTCACGCACGGTGATTTCGACACCCTGGGTACGGGTCAGGCCTTCTTCAGCGGCGGAGCCCGCCAGGCCACCGGCCACGGCACCGATGACTGCGGCAACGATACTGCCACGGCCACCACCGACGGCACTGCCGGCGACACCACCGACAATGGCGCCAGCACCACCACCGATTGGCGTCTTGGTGCCTTCGATCTTCACCGGGCGCAGGGATTCGATGGTACCCATGCGCACGGTCTGCACGCGGCGGGCCTCATCACGGGAGTAGCTGTCGCCGGTCAGCGACGATTGGCAGCCGCCCAGCAGCAGCGACACGGTGGTGAAGCTGGCCAGCAGCAAAGCGGATTTACGCATGGGACAATCTCCATAAGACAGGTGTCCATTAGACTCCGCGCCTTGACAAGTGTCACGGCGCAAACGTTATAAAATTGTTTTCATTCAGCTCAGGTACAGCCGTTGCTGGCTGAATTGCGGGCCTACAGATGAGACCAAGGATAGCCATGGATTACTTCATCGTCGTCGTCGTGACGGTCGCCGGGCTGTATTTTCACGGGTGGCTGTATGTGCGCATGCGCCGTTGGATGGACCGGGACCTGGCGCTGTCGCTGGCCGGGGAGGATCCGGCGAAGCAGGTCTTAATGCTCAAGTTGCTGGAGCGGGCGCGGGTGGAGAAGGTGCGGCGCAAGGAGTTGGCGGCGTGGCTGGAGCGGGAAGCGACGGGGTCTCGTTGATGATGGGGCCGCGTCGCGGCCCCATTCTTGTCAGGGCGCCAGACGCTCGCGCGCCCACTGGCCATCGACCAGGCGGTAGTTCAGGCGGTCATGCAAGCGGCTCGCACGCCCCTGCCAGAACTCGATGCGCTCGGGCAGCAAGCGGTAACCGCCCCAATGCTCCGGGCAATGCGGCTGGCTGTCGGAAAAGCGCGCCTCGGTGGCCTTGACCAGGCCTTCCAGCTCCTCTCGATCGGCAATCACCCGGCTCTGCGGCGACGCCCAGGCCCCCAGCCGGCTGCCCAGCGGGCGCACCTGGTAGTAGTCGTCCGACTCCTTGGCCGTGACCTTCTCCACCCGTCCCTCGATCCGCACCTGGCGCTCCAGCGCCGGCCAGAAGAAGGTCATCGCCGCATAAGGGTTGGCCGCAATGTGCTGGCCCTTGGCACTTTCATAGTTGGTGAAAAAGGTAAAACCGCGTGCGTCCAGCGCCTTGAGCAGCAACACCCGGCAATGCGGACGCCCCTCGGCATCAACGGTGGCCAGGGTCATGGCATTGGCTTCCACCGGTAGCTGCTCGGTCTTCACCGCATCGGCGAACCAGTGGTGGAACAGCGCGAACGGCTCCCCGGGAGCCTGGGCTTCGGCCAGGCCATCACGGGTGTAGTCGCGGCGCATATCGGCCAGGGATTGGGTCATGCTGCGTTTCCTTGACGATCAGTTGGTCTTCGCAGGGCTGTTGGCGGCGACTTTCTTGTCGGTGGCGGCCTTCTTCGCGGCTGGCTTGGCCGGAGCGGCTTTCTTCTTGGCGACGGTGCTGGCCTTGGCTGGCGCCTTGGCTTTGGTGGCAGGCTTTTTCGCAGCCGGCTTGGCGGCGGCCTTGACGACAGGCTTGGCGGCCGGGGCCTTGGCGTCCTGGGTGGCAACCATCGCCGCCGGAGCCGGCGACGGGGCAGCCTGCTGGTACTTGGCCAGCAGCGCGACCATGGTGTTCTGCGGGGTCAGCAGCAGCTCGACTCGGCGGTTCAAGGCACGGCCTTCAGCGCTGTCGTTGGCGGCACGCGGCATCACCGCGCCCATACCCTTGAGCATCAGGCGGTCGCGCTGCAGGCCGCTGAGACGGAAGATCGCCGACACCGAAGCGGCGCGCTCGAGGCTGAGTTTCTGGTTGGCGGCCATGGCGCCGCTGGTGTCGGCGTGGCCGAGGATCAGCACAGCGGTCTTGGTATCGGTCTCGATGACCTTGGCAACCTGGGTGATCGGGCCAAGGGTCGCGGGCAGCAGCATGTTCGGGCGATCAGGGTTGTAGGAGCTGTCGACCGGGATGGTCACCGCCAGCAAATCCTCGCGGCGCTCCAGCTCGAACTTGCTGCCCTTGATCGCTTCGCGGACCTTCGGCTCGTACTGGTCAAGCCAGGCCTGCGTGGCCTTATGGTCGATCTTCGGCACCGCCGCGACCTTGTCCTTCTTCTCATCGCTGCCAAACGGCCACCACCAGCGGCTGCCGCTTTCGGACTTGGCGTCGGCCTTGGCCACGTTCTCGACGACAGCCTCCTTCACTTCCTTGTCAGCGACCTTGTCCGAATCAAATGGCCACCAGTTCAGGCCACCGTCCTTTGCGGCGTCCGGGGAGTGGCTGGCACAACCGGTCATGGCCAGGCACAGGGCGAGTGCTAAGGTTTTATGTGAAGACATCAGCGATACACCATGAAATAGAAAGAAATTTTGCCCATACGCTTCAGGCGTTGGCATTGAGGATAGTCAAAGGGACGTGGCAATACCCGCGTTACCCGATCAAAGGCAACTGCCAAGCACCCGCACCAGATTCTGTGCGCGGGGGTCCATCAGCACGTAAGGGCCGAGGGTATTGGTGACGAAGCCGAAGGCCACGTCATGTTCGGGGTCGGCGAAACCGACAGAGCCGCCGGCGCCGGGGTGACCGAAGGCACGCGCGCCAAGGCCGAAGGTGGCGTTGGCCACGTCTGGCTGGTCAAGCATGCAACCCAGGCCGAAACGGGTCTGGGTGAGCAGGGTGCGGTCCTGGCCGAGGCTGTGCTCGCGGGTCAGCTCGTCGAGCAGTTCGGACTCAAGCAGGCTGCCATCGAGCAGGCCGGCATAGAAGCCCGCCAGGCTGCGGGCATTGCCATGGCCATTGGCCGCCGGCTGCTGCATGCGCCGCCATTCAGGCTTGTTGGTGCTGGTGAGGATCGCCGGCGGGTTGGTGAAGGCCCGAGTGGACAAGGCCTCGGGCTCGCGCATCGTCACCTGCAGCAGGCGCTGGGCGGCGGCATCGCCAGGGTTGCCCTTGCCGCGGGCGATATGCGCCACGCGGTGGAATTCTTCATCCGCCAGGCCGACGTGGAAGTCCAGGCCCAGCGGCTTGGCGGTGCGGGCGACGATGGAGTCGCCCGGACCACGGCCATCGGCACGGCGGATCAATTCGCCAATCAGCCAGCCGTAGGTGATCGCCGCGTACCCGTGCTCGCTGCCGGGCGTCCACCAGGGCGTTTCAGCGGCGAGGGCATCGACCATGGCCTGCCAGTCATACAGGGCTTCGGCCGGCAGCAGCTCGCGGATGGCCGGCAGGCCGGCACGGTGGCTGAGCAGTTGGCGCAGGGTGACCTGGTCCTTGCCGGCCTGGGCGAACTCCGGCCAGTAGCGCGCCACCGGAGCGTCGAGTGCGAGCTTGCCCTCGCCCACCAGTTGCAAGGCGGTGACGGCGGTAAAGGTCTTGGTGCAGGAGAACAGGTTGGCGATGGTGTCGCTGTGCCAGGCCTCGCGGCCATCCTTGTCGGCACTGCCGGCCCACAGATCGACCACGGTTTCTCCGCCGACCTGGATGCACAACGCGGCACCACGTTCCTGGGGATCTTCGAACAACGCGGCGAAAGCGTCGCGCACCGCCTCGAACTTCAGCTCATAGTGACCCTGGATCTGCACCCGACTACCTCTCTTTACTGCCTGGCTTGCAAAGGGGTGCATTGTTTCAGTAGTTGGGCGATTTGCCTACTTAAGATGGCTGGGTGGTTATCAGGAACTACGGCTTGTCCAACGCTGTGCGCAAATGCCCAAGAGCTTGAAGGTTGCTGCGGCGCACCGCCTCGATGAACCCCGCATAGGGCACATCGGTGACAGCGACCAGGCCAAGATGGCCGTTCTCACCATCGAGCAGGCGCCCGCTGGCGGGTTGATCGAGATACTGGAACCAGTGCGCACCGACGATCATCGGCTGGGCCATGGCCGCCTTGAGGAAGTTGGCATACGCCGGGCCACGGTCTTCCTCGCGGGCCACTTCCAGCGGCCCGGGCCAGAATGGGCCACGATCGCGCGAGCCGAACTGGAACTCCGAGACCAGCACCGGCTTGTCGAGCTCGGCCAACCGCGCAAAGTCGTAGCCGTCATCAGGCTTCAAGGTATAGAAGTTGAAGCTCAGCACATCGCAGAACTCGGCGCAGGCCTTCACTGCCTCGGGGGTGCTGAGCGCGTAGCGGCCACCCAGCAGCAAGTGGTTGGGCGCATGCCACTTCAGCGCATCGGAAATGGTCTTGAAGTAGGTTTCGGCAAACACCTGCTGGAAATACTGGTAGTCACGCTCGATTTCCGGATGCTCAGGGTTGGGCAACGGCGCCTCGAAACCCGGGTCTTCCATCAGCTCCCAAGCGGTCAGCTCAATACCCCAGGCCTTCGACAGCCCCTGCTGGTTGCGGTACTTGTCGCGCAGTTGCTTGAGGAAAGCGCGCTTGGCCGGCACATCAGTGGTCAGCCGCAAGGTGCCATAGGCAAGGCCATAGCGAGCCTTGGGGTCGTCCCCCGGCGCGGCCCAGGCCAGTTCGTTGTCAGCGAAGTAACCGATCAGCCAGGGATCATCACGGTGATCCCGGGCAGCAATGGCCACGGCACGCTCGGTGGCCATGGCGAAACGCGGGTCGAACGGGTCGGGCATGCGCCCCCACCAGTCCATGCCGGTGCTGATGCTGGCGTAGTCACCGACGATCGACAGCGGCAAGGTGTACGGCAGCCGCTTGGCTTGCCCGAGCGCCGCATCGCTCCAGTTGCCAAGGGTGTTGAAGCCCCAGGCCTGCAGGCGATCCAGAGTATGGGCCTGCCAGCGCTGGGCATCCAGCACCGCCACCGGGCACGCCACCTCTCCCTGCGGGCAAGGCTTGCCATAGGTGCGCTGAAGATTGGCCGCGTAGAAGTCGAACCAGCGTCCCTGCTTGAAACCACGGCCTTGGGACGACGCATTGCCGTCATCGTTGTTGCCTTCGCCATAGAAGGCACTCAGGGTGTCGCCTTCTCCCGGCAAGGCTTTGAACATGCCCTCACGGCCGGCGACATAGGTGCGCCCGCCATCAGCGGCAACGGCATTGACGCCGAGCGAATAGAACGGATGCCCTTCCGGCGTCACCAGGTACCAGCGTCCGTCGCGTTTCTCGGTACGGAAAAAACCCTTGGCTTCGAACGCAGGTCCCTCCAGCAGGCCGCCATAGGTGTCCAGTTTTAGCTTGTCGCGCTCGGCCAGCCAGCCCTTGAGCTGTGCCTGTTCACGGCTGTCGGCAGCCTTGAGCTGCTCGTCGTTGACGATTTTTTCCGGCCAGCGGCCACGGGTCGATTGCCCATAACCATCGATCAGCTCGGCGTAGGCGGCCTTGAACGCCTGATCGTCATCCTGCAGGCCGACCTTCTCGATCAACAGGCTCTGCGCCACCTTGGGGCCGGGGATGCTCAAGCTGACCGAAGTGACCTGCGCCAGGTCAGCTCCTCCTTCGCTGCTAGTCAGCAACAGGCGCTGGCCTTCGTAGGTCCAAGGCATCGGCGGCCCGGCGCGCATGCCCTGGCTCAGTGGTGAACGGGCCTTGAGCGGAATCATCACGGTCTGCGCAGGCCCGGCCGGCAGGTCGATGCGGCTGGTGAGCGTGCGTCCGTCGCTGCTTTGCACCACCACATCAACGGTCAGCGCCCAATCCATGCCGCTCTGCAGGCGCAGGGTCAGCGCCTGGCCGGCAGACCAGTCCCACGCCCCGCTCTGCGGCGCGAGCCGCAGTGTCGGCTGCGCCACCGGGTTGAACACCACTCGCCGCAGCACCTCGCCTTCGACTGTCTGTTCCGCGTTGTACTGCGGCAGGCTGGTGTCCTGGGTGATGACATTCACCACCGAGGCCGGGCGCACGAAGCTGAACAGAGTCTGCTGCCCGGCCAGCAAAGGTGCACTGAACAACACGGAGAACACGACAGGCAAGGCGCGGCGGATCATGGGGCGGTGGCTCTCCTTCGGAGCCCGTCATGGGCTCGCAATCGAGTAATGGACAACGGGTTGTGCGTGTTGCTCCGGCAGTCAGCCGATTTCCCGTCGGAAAGGTGGCAGCGCGTTGAGAATAGCCTTGCCATAGCGTTGCGTGACCAGACGGCGGTCAAGCAAGGTAATCACACCACGGTCCTGCTCGGTACGCAGCAGCCGGCCGCAGGCCTGGATGAGGCGCAGCGAGGCGTCGGGCACGGCAATCTCCATGAACGGATTGCCGCCACGGGCTTCGATCCATTCGGCCAGCGCGGCCTCGACCGGATCGTCCGGCACCGCGAAGGGGATCTTGGCGATCACCACATGCTCGCAATAGGCGCCCGGCAGGTCGACACCCTCGGCGAAGCTGGCCAGGCCGAACAACACGCTGTGCTGGCCGTCGTCGACCCGCGCCTTGTGCTTGTTCAGGGTTTCCTGCTTGGACAGATTGCCCTGGATCAGCACCAGCTTGCGCCAGTCGCGGTCCAGGCCGTCGAACACGTCCTGCATCTGTTTGCGCGAGGAGAACAACACCAGCGCGCCGCGGGCGTCCTCGACGATGGCTGGCAGCTCGCGAATGATCGCCGCGGTGTGCGCCGTGGCGTCGCGCGGATCGGCACCCAGGTCGGGCACCCGCAGCAGCCCGGCGTCACCATGCACGAACGGGCTGGGCACCACGCACTGCACCGCGTCGCGTGGCAGGCCCGAACGCATGCGGAAGCGGTCGAACTTGCCCAGCGCAGTGAGCGTCGCCGAAGTCACCAGGGCGCCATAGGCGACGTTCCACAGGCTCTTGCGCAGCATCTCGGCAGCCAGGATGGGGCTGGCGTTGACCTCGATATCGAACAGCGCGCCGCTTTCGGCCAGGGTCAGCCAACGGGCCATGGGCGGGTTGTCTTCGGGGTCTTCCGCGGTAAAGGCGGTCCACAGCTCCCAATTGCCCTGGGCACGGGTCACCAGGCTGCCGAACAGCGGGTACCACTCCTCGGCCTGATGGCTGGCGATACCGATGTTGTTCTCGCCGTCCATGCCTTCCTTGAGCAGGTCGGCCAGGCGGGTGAACAGGTCGTTGAGGCGAGCGAAGCCTTTCTTGAGCTCGATGCCCACTTCGCGGATCTGCTCCGGCACCACGCCGCCCTCGAAGCGATAGCGCGGGCGGTCGCGGCCTTCCATGTCCTCGCCGGCGCGGAAGTCCGCCACCTGCTCACAGAGGGTGAACATAAATTGCTGCTGGGTACGCACCTCGCGGGCCAGCTCCGGCACCTGCTCGATGTACTTGCCGAGGTCGCCCGGCAATGGATGCTGGGCCAGCAGTTTGGTCAGGTTCTTGGCGGTCTGCTCCAGCCAGTCGGCGGTGGAGCGCAGCCGCGAGTAGTGGGCGAAATGGCCGATGGCCTTGTCCGGCAGGTGGTGGCCTTCGTCGAACACGTACATTGTATCGCGCGGGTCGGGCAGCACGGCGCCACCGCCAAGTGCCAGGTCGGCCAGGACCATGTCGTGGTTGGTGACGATCACATCGACCTTGCCCATGCCTTCACGGGCCTTGTAGAACACGCACTGCTGGAAGTTGGGGCAGTGCCGACCGGTGCATTGACTGTGATCGGTGGTCAGGCGCGCCCAATCCTGGTCCTCGATGGCCTCCGACCAGCTGTCGCGATCGCCGTCCCAGCGGTTGCCGGCGAGCTTCTCGATCATGCTGTTGAACAGCTTCTGGCTGCGCTCGTCGACCTCGATGCGAAAGCCCTCCTCCTCGAACAGCTGAGCGGTGGCCGACTGGGCGTGGCCTTCCTGCAACAGGACGTCCAGTTTGGACAGGCACAGGTAACGGCCACGGCCCTTGGCCAGGGCGAAGCTGAAGTTCAGCCCGCTGTTGCGCATCAGGTCGGGCAGGTCCTTGAAGACGATCTGCTCCTGCAGCGCCACGGTCGCGGTGGCGATCACCAGGCGCTTGCCGGCGGCCTTGGCGGCGGGGATCGCGGCCAGGCTGTAGGCGACGGTCTTGCCGGTACCGGTACCGGCCTCGACGGCAACCACCGCGGGCTCGCCGGCACGGCGGCCTTCATCATCGCTGGCGATGTCGCCGAGCACCTTGGCCACTTCGGCGATCATCAGGCGCTGGCCGTAACGCGGCTTGAGGCTTTTGGCTTCGAGGAAACGCGAGTAGGCGCCCTGGATGGTGGCTTTGAGTTCGTTGCTGATCATGGTCTGCAGGCGCCCGGAGGGCTGGATATATTTTCAGTGTTTCGCATGGGCCGGCTATCATACCCCGCTATTGCCCTTTGTGCCGCATGGAGATCCCGATGCTTGCCTTTGCCCTGCCCTACACCTTGCATGTCCTGGCTGCCCTCGTCTGGGTCGGCGGGATGTTCTTCGCCTGGCTGGTGCTGCGGCCGGCCACGGTTGCAGCGCTGGAAGGGCCTGCGCGGCTGCGTTTGTGGGTGGAGGTTTTCCAGCGGTTCTTCAGATGGGTCTGGCTGGCGGTGGCGGTGTTGGCTGTCAGCGGGGTTGGCATGATCCACCTGCGGTTTGCCGGGTTCGAGACCGCGCCTCGTTATGTGCAGGTGATGATTGGCGGGGGGATTGTCATGTTTGCGTTGTTCATGCGGGTTCAGGGGTTGTTGTTGCCTGAGTTGCGTGCGGCGGTGGAGGCAGGGGATTGGGCTTCGGGGGCTGGGGTGCTGGGGCGGATTCGGCGGTTGGTTGGGGTTAATTTGTTGATTGGCGTTGTGGTGGTGGGGGTGGCGAGTTCGCGGGTTTTGGTTTGAGGGGTTCGGCTTCGGCTTCGGCTCGATAGATTGTTTTGGTATTTGCAAGCACATTCGTAGACGATGTCGACATTTCGTCACCTTTCCGCCTTTACGGCGGCCGACTTTTGT
>NZ_JBOBDQ010000052.1:0-42946 GCF_050586565.1 Pseudomonas sp. WC1 | reverse complement strand
CGATCACAGCCTGTTGTTCAGTGGCGGGGACATGCAGCTGTATACCGGCGCCTTGACCAACTTCTATGGCGACGTCTACAGCCTGGGTGGCTTGACGGTGGCCGGCAATGCCGCGGGCGGTCTGGCGAACAAGGTGGAGAACATTTCCGGCAGCCTCGAGAGTGCCGGGGACATGCGCCTGAATGCGCAGGCCATCGAGAACAGGAAGGAGGTTTTCAAGACCACGGGCACACCGAAGTGGAGCTCGATCGGTATGCGTCAGACTGGGCCGGGCGCCGGTCATATGGTGCTCGAAGAGTACTACGAGAGAAAGGTCGAGATCGACTCGCCTGCCGGGGCAATCCGTGCTGGCCGCGACCTGTTTGTGCTCGGGGGGCGGCTGGAGAACTCGGCTTCGGTGATCACCGCCCAGCGTGATATCACGGTCAACGTGCAGAACTTCCTCAACAAGGGCGAGGCACTGGGCACCTATTCGGAGCTGAAGTCGTTCTACCTGACAGGCGTTGACAAGGTCAAATACGCCATGCCGTACTTTGCCGCGGTGATGCGCTATAACGCTGCCAATGACCCGGAATATAAAAGGGACACCAGTAACGGCGGCAGGAATGTCGTAGGCACGATGCGAATGTGGGATGCCAACTGGAACGAATCACGCATCACGCCCTATACCCGGCTTGGCGGTACCGCAAACTACAACACCATCGCGGTCATCGGCTGGAAGAGCTGGTTTGACGGATTCTCGATCGGCTCGCTGAACATCGCGCCGGCATACAACCCTGATGTGAGAGCGCCGCTGCCCGCGCAGATTCAAGGCGTCACGTTCTTCGATCCGCGCACCATCGTGCATGACACCCAGGTCGGTGCGGCGAATGCCGTTGTACAGGCGGGTGGCCGGGTAAGCATCAACGCCACCAGGGACGTGATCAACAGCGTCATCCAGGAAGGGCTGACGGTCGGTGGCCCGGCAGCCAAGGCGTTCGACCCCAAGTTGCCGAGCGCTGCCGGCAGCACGGTCATCAATATTCATGCCCAGCTTCCCCCTGACCTGGCACAACAACAGGTCAACCCACTCGCCTTGGGTGGTTTCACCTTGCCCACCGGGCAGAATGGACTGTTCCGCCTGAGTGGTCAGGGCGGCAGTGGCGCAGGTGGTACAGCCCCGAGCTGGACGCTTGGCAGTGCTGAAGTCTTGACCCAAGGCCGCCAGGTGTCGACCCCAGGCGCCCAGCCTGGTGCGCTGCAGGCTGTGGATGCCAGTGCGGGGAACCAGAGCCATCAGCAGATCGACCGCATCGCCCATCAGGGCGGTGCCGTGGGCGGCAACGCAAGTACCATCGGTGTCTACGCACCGAACGGCGCACCGGTCGACGTCAATCGCGCGACGCGACATCCCGGTGCCGATGCCCGGGAACCCTCGGTCAACGGCAACCTGGGGATCAGCGCGCGTCCCGACATTGCGGGTGTCACCCGTATGCCGGACAGCCAGTACACCAGCAAGCCACACAAATATCTGATCGAGACCAACCCGGTCCTCACCGACCTCAAGCAGTTCATGAGCTCGGACTATCTGCTCGGCAACCTGGGCTACGACCCGGACCAGAGTTGGAAGCGCCTGGGTGATGGACTCTACGAGCAGCGCCTGATCCAGCAGGCGGTGGTGGCCCGTACCGGCCAGCAGTTCATCGATGGCCAGACCTCTGGCGATCAGCTGTTCAAGTACCTGATGGACAACGCCATCCGCAGCAAGGACCAGCTCCAGCTGAGCCTGGGTGTGGGCCTGACGGCCTCCCAGGTGGCGGCGCTGACCCATGACATCGTGTGGATGGAAAAACACCAGGTCAACGGCGAAGAGGTCCTGGTCCCGGTGCTTTACCTGGCCCAGGCCAACAACCGCCTGGCCCCCAACGGTGCGTTGATCGCCGGCCAGGACGTACAACTGATCGCCGGCGAGAACCTGACCAACGTCGGGACCTTGCAGGCCAGCCGCAACCTGTCCGCCACCGCTGGCAACAACCTGGTCAACACTGGCCTGATCCAGGCCGGAGAGCGTCTGGAACTGCTGGCCGGCAACAACCTGAGCAACAGCGCCGGCGGCATCATCACCGGGCGCGACGTGAGCCTGACTGCGGTCAATGGCGATATCCTCAACCAGCGTGACCAGGTGCGCGCCGTCACCCATTTCGGCGGCACCAGCCAGCACAAGGACTACCTGGATAACGCCGCCCGTATCGAAGCCGGGAACAGCCTCAGCCTCAAGGCCGGCCAGGATATCAACAACGTCGCCAGCGTGATCCAGAGTGGCGGCGACCTGTCCCTCAACGCCGGGCGCGATGTCAGCGTGCTGTCGGTCGAGGAGCGCGAAGGCTTCTACAGCAACCGCCAGCGCAACAACACCGTGCAGCAGCATGGCGCGACGGTTACCGCCGGTCGCGACCTGAGCATTGGCGCGGGCCGTGATCTCACCGCGGTGGCCAGCCAGATCGATGCGGGCCGCAACCTCTCCCTGGCCGCAGGCGAGGACCTGAACCTGACCTCCGCCGCCAACGAAGCCCACAGCTTCAGCCGCAGCAAGAAGGTCACCCAGTCCAAGGACCAGGTCACCCAGGTCTCGACCACGGTCAAGGCCGGGGGTGACGTGTCGCTGTCTGCCGGCCAGGACATGGCCATCGTCGCCAGCCAGGTCAAGGGCAAGGGCGATGTCGACATCGACGTCGAGCGCGACCTGACCATCGCTTCCGACCAGAACGAAAGCGCGTCCTATTACCTCAAGAAGAGCAAGGGGTCGTTCGGTCGCAAGAGTTCGAACCAGAAGGAGAGCTACCACAGCACCAACGTCGCCTCGGTGATCGAGGCGGGTGGCGATCTCACCGTCAACGTCAGTAAGCAGGACTATGGCGGCATCTCCCTGGACGGCGGCCGCGATGTCACGGTGATCGGCAGCCAGCTCAAGGCCGGCGGCGACCTCATGATTGGCGCGACGCGCGATGTGGCGGTGTTGTCCGGCGTCGAGGAACACGGCGAGTTCAGCAAGAAGACCAAGTCCGGCTTCCTGGGCCTGTCGAAGAGCGGCAAGAGCCAGCTGCAGACCCGCGCCACGCAGGTGGGCAGCGAGCTCGATGCCGGCAACGACATTGTCCTGGCGGCTGGCAGCGATGTGCGCTTGCGCGCGAGCAAGGCCAATGCCGGCAACGATGTGGAGCTACGCGCCGGGTTGGTGGACGACGAGGGCGATGTCAACCTGGTGTCGGCCAACGACACCGCCTATAGCCGCAGCGAGGAGTACAAGCAGAAGCTCAAGCTCTCGCTTTCGGTCAAGGACATGCTGTCGCCGACAGCGCTGATGCTGCCGGGCGTGCAAAACGTCTCGATCCCCTCGGTCTCGATTGCGTCGGCAAAGACCTCCGGGCATGAAGCGCGCAGCAGCACCAGTGTCGGCAGCCAAGTGGTCGCCGTACGCGACGCCACTCTGGAGGCGGAACGCGATATCAACGTGCTCGGTAGCGGCATCAATGCCGGACGCAATGTCAGCCTGAATGCCGGGCGTGACGTGAACATCACTGCGGCGCAGAACCAACGTGACGATACACAGTGGTCCAAGTCGAGCAGCGTCGGGCTGCATTCGGACACCGACGACAACGGTACCAATTTCTTCGCGGGCGTTGAAAAAGAGAAAGCCAAGGACCGCCTGCGCGAGCAGTTGGCTGCCGGCAGTCGCATCCAGGCTGGCAAGGACCTGGATATCAATGCTGGACGTGATATCAACCAGACCGGTTCGGACTTGCTGGCGGGGCACGATATCAGCCTTGGCGCCGGACGAGACATCAACATCGATGCCGGCCGTGACACGCGTATTCAGGAGCAGGAGCGCGAGTATGAGAGCCAGGGGGTCAGCGGCTCGATCAAACATAACGCCGGCAGTACCAAGGATGCGATAAGCAATACCGGCAAGGGCGAGGATGGTGTCAGCAAGGGTTCCAGCACCTTGCAGACCGTGGATGCCATCGGCCAGTTCTTCACCGGCCCCACCGGTGACGGCAAGATCGGCAACAGCAAGCAGACCAGCAGCCAGCAAAGCGTGGAGCAGAGCAATCGGCCTTCGACGCTGGACGCCGGCAACGATGTGAAGATGCAGGCTGGCAACGACGTCAATATCAAGGGCAGCAAGGTCCAGGCCGGGCGTGACATCGACATCAAAGGCCGGGATATCAACATAGATGTCGCCAAGGGCAGCAGCAGCCAGGAAAACAACCAGTCGCAGAGCTGGGGCGGCGTGCATGGTGGCACCAGCGGTGGCTTCAAGGTCGGCATCGGCGGCAGCCATGGCACTGCCAGTGCCGATAGCCAGCAGGGTACCTCCACGCCTGCGCAGCTGGAGGCCGGGGGCAACATCAAGCTCGATGCCAGCAATGACCTGAACATCGTGGGCAGTCAGGTCAAGGCCGGTCGCGATGTGGAGTTGAACGCGGGGAATGAGCTGAACATCGTGGCTGCCAAGAACGACAGCCAGCAGGAGCAGAACCGTCATAGCGGCGGTGGCGAGGTCGGCCTGACCTTCGGCTCGGAAGGTGTGGGCGTTTACGCCAGCGTCAACATGGGCAAGGGCGACCTGGAGCGTGAAACCCAGCGTCATCAGCAAGCCTACGTGTATGCCGGTGACCAGCTGAAGTTCACCAGCGGCAAGGACACCAACATCAAGGGCGCCCAGGTACGCGGCGACGAAGTGATCGGCCGTGTCGGTGGCGACCTCAACGTGGCCTCGGCCATCGACACTGGCAAGGTCAAGGGCAAGGAGTTCGACATCAATGCCACTGTCACCGTGGGCCCGGGCGCCGGTGTCAGTGGGTCGGTCGGCTATGGCAAGACCACCGGCAAGACCGAGTGGGTCGAGGACCAGACTCGCATCACCGGGCGTGACAAGGTCGATATCCGCACCGAGAACCACACCCAGCTCGACGGTGCGCTGATCGCCGCCGACAACGGCAATCTCAAACTCGACACCGGCACCCTGGGCTTCAGCGACATTGCCGGCAAGGACAAGGAGCACGGTTACTACCTGAATGTGGGTGGCAGCTGGAAGAAGGGTTCGGCCAGTGCCGAGCAGGATCCTTCCAACGGCAAGGTCACCGCAGACGCAGGTAACGACGAGAAGGGCCCGAAGAACCAGACCAGCTGGAGCGTCAGCGGCTGGGAGTATGAAAAGGACCGTGAGCAGACCGTCCGTGCCACCGTGGGTGCAGGTGATATCACTGTGCGCAAGGACGCCGAGAGCGGCCAGGACTCCACCGTCGGGCTGAACCGTGACCTCGACAAAGCCTACGAAATCACGCGGGACAAGGAGTCGCGCACCGATCTCTATGTGACCGACAGCTCGCTGAACGATGTGCTCAATCCCAAGGAGACGCTACAGAAGTGGAGCGATGGGCTGCTCGACTACGACAAGACGGCGCTGAAGAACTTCGAACAGGCCGGCAATGCCCTCAACGCTCTGGTCAATCGTTACCAGCGGATGACCGGGCGGCCAATGGACAGCGGCGCTGTCGCGGTCGCGGGCCGGGCGCTGGCGGAAAACACCCTCGAGTCGTTGATCCTGGCAGGGATGTCGCCACGCGATGCCATGGTCTTGATGGGCAATGAAGACTTCCAGACCCAGGTATTGCAGCAGCTCAACAATCTTGAGCATGTGTTCGAGCAGTCGCAGGATTTCACCCGGGAGCTCGAGCGAAAACTGGGGGCTCTTGAGCTTGATACAACGCATGTCACGGCGGAGCGCGACAGCGTCCAATGGACACTGACCTACGTCTCTACCATCAACGAGTACCTGGGTGCGCATCCGGATGCGGCCGAGGCGGTCACCGTGGCAATTGCCATGCTGCAAGGTCCCAAGGCTGTCATTCAGATGGCTGTCAGCCAGGTGATCGACCAGACGGAGCTGGGCAAGGACTTCAATGCTAAGGTCGAGGCGGCCGTGGCGAAGGTTGGCAAGTACATTGCCGAGCGCATGGAGGGAGAGGGCGACCTCGACAAGAAGGAAGGCGGCGACTTCCTGATTGGCGGTGGCAAGTTGATCACCAGCGTGATCATGGGCGCCATACCAGGACGCAAGGGCGGCACCCACCATGAAGGAAGCAATGGGCCGGGCTCTCACCTGGATGTGCCGGACACCCGCAAGCCGCACGAGCCTCCTGCCGGCGAGGGGCCGCCCAAGGGGCCGGCATCGGCGTTCACCCAGCTTTCCAGCCAGGCACGGCGTTATCTCAATGAGCTGGAGGCGCACACGGGCCTGAAAGTCACCGCCGAGCAACGCGACAACCTGGCAAATGCCTTGCGGGAAAAGAACTACACCAAGCTCACGCCCAAGGAAACCCAGAAACACCGACGCGAGTTCAACAAGATCAAGGACGAGCTGATCGGCCAGTGGGAAACCAAGACAGGCCAGACGTGGCCCCGCTACACCGAAAATGTGATGAGCAAGGATGGGACAAAGGTGGTACGTAAGGCCGGACAGCCCTACGATGCGCACCACATCATCGAAAGTGGGTTCGGCGGACCTAACGAATGGTGGAACATGCACCCGGCACGCTTCCCCGACCAGCATCAAGGTGGCATCCATGGGAAAGACAGTGTGGGCAGGGAAATCTTCACATCACGATAAGAGGGTAGGGTGAATGGGAATGTATGACGATCTACAGCCGGACAAGGTGTCCGGCCCCCTTTCCAAACTGGCGACCGCCGAAGCGCAGGTGCTCTCGGCGCTGGCTGGCGCCCATTCGCAGGTGCCGGCTGATTACCTGGCATTCATCAGGGAGCTTGGATGGGGGGAAGTGGGTGAGGCGGCCTATATGTTGTACGAAGGCCTGCTTACGCCTGACCAGGTCTACGATGAGGATGGGGAGAACGCCCTGGAAGGCATACTGCTGTTCGGGGATGACCTGCAGGGATACTGTTCAGGGTTTGACACGAACAACGGTTGGGTGGTCGTCGATATCGACCCGGTGAGCCGTGAGGCTCATCAGGTTGCGGACAGTTTTTCCGAATACATCCGTGAAATGCTGAACGACTTGTAACCTGCAGGGCGCGCTGCGCAGAGCAATGAGCGGGTTCGTGGTTTTGATGGAACACCTGGCAACCTCTGTCAGTCCCACGCTGTGTACCTACTTGTCCACAGCAGGAGGCTTACCCCATGAGCACATACGACTGGGACCTGATCGAACGCTTGCTGCACGAAGTGCAGAACGGCGCCGGTCACAGTTTTACGCCGCGCCCCTATGCCGAGCAGCATGCCGCCGCGCTGGCCGCTGATGGCGAGGCACCGGGCGATCTGAACCAGATCAAGGCCCAGGCCTGCGAGTACGAAAAGATCCTCTTGAAACGGGGGTTCATCGAGAGCCGGCCTGAAGCGGAAGGCGGCAACGGCGAGAATTTCGTCCTCAGCCCACGCGGTTCGCGCCTGCTCAGCCTGATCGACAGCAGCATTCCGGGCTTCGAACACCCACGCCAGGTGCTCGATGAACAGCCCGATGCCCTGGATGAAGCCACCTTCGAGCACGTCTCGGCCAAGGCGCAGATCGCTGGCGGGTCAATTTAGACTGGCATCGGCAAGGCCGGTCCCCCGATAATCGGGATCCATTCTCACTGCCGAGCCTTGCCATGTCGTTCAACCCGCAGAGGGGCCGCCCATGACCGCGGTCCGCAAGAACCCCGACGCTTTTGCTTTCCAGGTCATGCTGGGGCTGTGCCTGATCTGGGGCTGCCAGCAGGTGCTGATCAAATCCGCCGCGGTGGATATCGCACCGGTCATGCAGGCGGCGTTTCGTAATGGCATCGCGGCGGTACTGGTCGGCTTGCTGGTGTGCTTCCGGGGTGGTTGGAACCAGGTCGGCAGTACCTGGCGTGCCGGGCTGCTGGCCGGCGCGCTGTTCGGGCTGGAGTTCCTGTTCATCGCCGAGGGGCTGAAGCTGACCTCGGCGGCGCATATGTCGGTGTTCCTCTACACCGCGCCGATCTTCACCGCCCTGGGGCTGCATTTCATGATGCCCAGCGAGCGGCTGCGGCTGTTGCAGTGGCTGGGGATCCTGCTGGCGTTCGGCGGAATTGCCCTGGCCTTCGCGGGCGGTGTTTCCCTGGAGCACCTCGATGGGCGCATGCTGCTTGGCGACGCGCTGGCGATCCTCGCGGGCCTGGCGTGGGGCGCGACCACGGTGGTGGTGCGCGGCTCGCGGTTGTCCGAGGCGCCGGCGACCCTGACTTTGTTCTACCAGCTGGCAGTGGGGTTTGTCGGGCTGGTGCTGATCGCCTTGGTGAGCGGGCAGATCGCCGATTTCTCGCTGACCCCGCTGGCGGTGGGCAGCGTGCTGTTCCAGGGGATCGTGGTGTCGTTCGTGAGTTACCTGACCTGGTTCTGGTTGCTGCGCAAGTACCTGGCCTCGAACCTGGCGGTGTTTTCCTTCATCACGCCGCTGTTCGGGGTGACCTTCGGTGTGCTGCTGCTGGACGAGCCGCTGAGCCTGAACTTCGTGATCGGCGCGGTTATGGTGCTGCTCGGGGTGATCATGGTCAGCGCCGAGGCGTGGGTGCGGCAGCAGTTGCGCAAACTGGTGGGGTAAGCGGTCGGCAGTTCCGGCCCTATCGCGAGGCAAGCCCGTTCCCACAAGGGCTTGCCTCATCACAGGGTCAGCCTGCCTGTCTCAAGCTGGCACAGGTTGGTGGACCCGAGAAGCCCCCGGTCAATATCCCGGCCAATCCCATCCCTACCGCAGCCAGTACCAGTGCGGGCTGTAATCCCCCACTGAAATGGCTGCTCAACGCCGCCAGCAACGGCCCACTCAATTGCCCAAGGGCGAAACAAGCGGTCAACATCCCGGCATTGCGCTGCGTGGCATGAGGCGCCAGCTCCCGCGAGCGCTGCATCACCAGTTGCATGCAGGCCAGGAACGGCCCGCCGCACAGCAGCACGCCCAATGCCAGGCCGACGCCGCCCCCCAGCAGGCAGGCCAGTACCCCCAGCCCTTGCAGCCACAGGGTGATGCTCAGCCAGGTCGAGGTGCGGCCCGAGCGGCGCAGGCTGACGATCATCACACCCAGCGCCGAGGCCAGGCCGAACGCCGGCCAGAACAGGTCGGCCAGCCATTGCCCATGGAACTGCTGGCTGGCCATCTGCGACAGGAAGGTGGCTGGCAGGATGTAGCCGATCCCGTAGAGCGCGTAGACCAGACCCAGGCGGCCGATGCCATTGTTGGGGCCGCGGTCGGTGCCAGGGGGCAAGGTGACGGGCTCGAGCGCTCGCGGCAGCCACGGCAGCACCGCGAGCAGCATGACCAGAGCGGCGACCCCGTAAACCAGCCACAGGGCCGCCGAATCCAGCTCCAGCAGGTGCGCAGCCAAGGCCAGCAAGCCTGTCACCGCAATCCCTACACCGGGTCCGGCGAACACCAGTGCGCCGAGGCGCTGACGGCCATGGGCACTGGCCAGTTGCTGGCTGAGGCTGGCGATCATCACCAGCACCCAGGCGCTGGCCACGCCGGTGCCGAAGCGCAGCAGCAAATGGCTCCAGAATCCGTCGGCCGCCCACGATGCCAGGGTCAGCAATACGCACAGCCACAGCCCGCCATGCAGGCGCTGGCGGACCTGGCGTGGCTGGCGGGCGAACATGGCGTCCACCGCGCCGAGGAAGTAGCCCAGGTAGTTGGCGGCGGCGACCAGGCCGCCAGCGGTCAGGTCGAACTGGCCCTCGGCGATCAGCCGGGGCAGTTGCGGGGTCAGGGCGAAGCGGCCGATGCCCATGGCCATCATCAGCGCCACGGCGCTGGCCAGCAGTTGCACGAAGGGCGACATGGAAAGTCTCCTGCACGAAGGGGATGCGATGGATGGCAGGGTAGGGCGCATTGACTTTCAATAAAATTGAATAATGATGATGAAGTTGTTCTGTTTTGGAGAATCTCATGGAGTTCAGCCAACTGCGCATCTTCCAGGCCGTGGCCGAGGAGGGGTCATTGACCCGCGCCGCCGAACGCTTGCATCGGGTGCCGTCGAACCTGTCGACGCGCCTGCGTCAGCTCGAGGAGCAGCTGGGGGTGGAGCTGTTCCTACGCGAGCGCCAGCGTCTGCAGTTATCGCCGGCTGGCAAGGTACTGCTGGATTATGCTCAACGCCTGTCCAACCTTCGTGACGAGGCGCTCACGGCGGTGCAGGGTGGCCAGCCAGCTGGAGATTTCGTGCTGGGCACCATGTACAGCACGGCGGCCATCCACTTGCCGGCGCTACTGGCGCGTTATCACCAGGCCTATCCAGCAGTGAACCTGCAGGTCCAGGCGGCGCCTAGTGCCGAACTGCTCGAAGGCGTGCTCAGCCATCGGTTGGACGCGGCGTTGGTCGACGGCCCGCTCAACCTGGCCGGGCTGGATGGCGTGCCACTGTGCGAGGAAACGCTGGTACTGATCACCAGCCCCGAGCACCCGGTGGTGCACAGCGCCAGGGATGTCGCCGGCAAGGCGGTGTTCACCTTCCGCCAGGGCTGCTCGTACCGTATGCGTCTGGAAGCCTGGTATGCCCATGCCCACACGCCCATGGGCCGGGTGATGGAGATCGAGTCCTACCAGAGCATGCTGGCCTGCGTGATCGCCGGGGCCGGGGTGGCTTTGATGGCGCAGTCGATGCTCGACAGCCTGCCAGGGCGCGACCAGGTGCGTGCCCACCGATTGCAGGCACCGTTCGATCATGCGATGACCTGGTTGATGTGGCGCCAGGGCAAACGCGGGGCCAATCTGCAGGCCTGGATTGATTTGCAACAAAGCGAAACGATTGACCGACCGTCGGAAGCTGCCATCTGCGCTTGATCCGGGTCAGAATCGCCCATATCTGTAAAAGCAGAGGCATGCGCAATACAAGACATCGGACTATGATCTGTATGACGCATCGCAAGATTGATTGACCGAGAGGCTGACCCGTCAAGGGGGCAATATGAACGAACGCATGTACAACTGGCTCCATGACCTCGCTGTCGCCCTGGGCCTGCTCCCGCCACCGTTGCAGCCGGTGCCGATCCCGACCGACGAAGAACAGCGCAAGCGCCAGCCGCGTCGACGCTGAGCACCCGGCAAAAGGCCGCCGCATCCGATTTGATGCGGCGGCCTTTTGCGTTCAATGGCGCGCTACTTGCCGCGGATGAGCCGACGCAGCGCGAAGCGGTTGGGATGACATGCCTCGGCCACCGCCCTGGGCACCGGCAGCGGCTCACCAGTGACCCACGCCGCAATCAACTCACCAGACAACGGCGCTGTGATCAGGCCGCGCGAGCCGTGCCCACTGTTCACGTACAACCCCTCCAGCCACGGGCAGGCCACGTCCGGTACCTGCCGCGCATCCTTGCCCAGCATGGCGTAAGCCTCGTTGAACGCCTCGACATCGGCCATCGGCCCGACGATGGGCAGGTAATCCGGGCTGGTGCAGCGAAACGCCGCCCGACCCTGCAACTGTGCCGGGTCCAGCTCGGCGGTGCACAGGCGGGTGGCGAGGGCTGGCGAGATATCATCGAGCAGAGCCAGGTTACCCTGATGCTCGGCCACAGTCGGTGCCAGGTCTTCGCTGTTGAAGTCGAAGCTGGCGCCAAGGGTGTGCTCGTCCCCTCGCGGGGGTGCCACGTAGCCGTCGGCACAGACCACGGTGCGCAGCGCACGGCTGCCTTCGGTCACGGGCAGGCGGGTGATCTGCCCACGAATGCGCTTGAGCGGCAGCCCGGCGCACGCCGGGAAACTACGGATCTCGGCGGCGCCGGCCAGCACCACCAGTGGTGCGCTGGCCAACAGGCGCTCACCTTCCCAG
This sequence comes from Pseudomonas sp. WC1, assembly GCF_050586565.1. NCBI lineage: Bacteria > Pseudomonadati > Pseudomonadota > Gammaproteobacteria > Pseudomonadales > Pseudomonadaceae > Pseudomonas > Pseudomonas sp. WC1. The sequence goes on along the minus strand of NZ_JBOBDQ010000052.1, from coordinate 31,129 downwards.
GCCTGCCACAGGCCATCGGAACGGCGCAGTTCGAGCACATCGGCGTGGGTAAGCAGGCGGATACGCGGGTGACCCAGTTGGGCCTGGCACAGCGCAGGTGGGTGCACCCAGCCACCTTCTGGGTAGTACAGGCCGCCGCTGGGCAACGCGACCCCGGCGATGGCTTCGGCCTGGGCGCGCTCCAGGCGCTGTAGCAGGCTGTTGTCAAAGGCCGCGGCCAGCTTGGCCTGGCGCGCGTTCTCCTGGTCATCGAAAGCCAGTTGCAATACGCCGCAGGCCTCCCAGTCCTGGCCATGCTGCAGGTGCTCGAGCCAGCGGCGGGTGTAGCCGAAGCCGGCGAGGATCATCTGCGAAAGGGCTGTGCCGTGGGCGGAAAGCTTCAGGTACAGCACACCTTGTGGATTGCCCGAGGCCTCCCGGGCCGGGCCGTCGTGGCGCTCCAGCACGCAGACCTGCCAGCCCCGTGCTGCCAGGCTCTGGGCGGTGGCGCTGCCGGCCAGGCCGGCGCCGATCACCAGCGCTTCGCGTGGCCCCGATGCGGCTGTCGGGTGTGCGTACCAGGGTGGTGCGCCAGTGGCCGGCGCACCGCTGTAGACCCCGTGCATCACTTCCCACTTCTTGCCGATGCCCGGCACTTTCTTCATGGTAAAGCCGGCCTCGATCAGCGAGCGACGCACCCAGCCGGTGGTGGTGAAGGTACCCAGGGTAGTGCCGGGGTGCGACAGCCGCGCCAGCTGGGCGAACAGTTCCGGCGTCCACATGTCGGGGTTCTTTGCCGGGGCGAAGCCATCGAGGAACCAGGCGTCGATGCGGGCATCGAGCTGAGGCAACTGTTCCAGCGCGTCGCCGATCATCAGGGTCAGGGTGACGCGGCCACCGGCGAGGCTGAATTGCTGGAAGCCTGGGTGGATCGCCACGTACTGTTCCAGCAACGGCTGGGTGAAGGCGGCCAGCTCCGGCCACAGTTGCATGGCGCGGGCCAGGTCGTCGCGGGCCAGCGGGTACTTCTCGACGCTGACGAAATGCAGTCGCGCCTCGGCGGGCGCAAGCTCCGCGAACAGTTGCCAGGCACAGAAGAAGTTCATGCCGGTGCCAAAACCCGTTTCACCGATCACCAGGCAGGCATGCGGCTGCAGCTCGGCGAAGCGCTGGCGCAGGTGGTTCTGCTCGATGAACACATGCAGGGTCTCGTCGATGCCTTCGTTGATGGCGAAGTAGACATCATCGTATTGCCGGGAGTGGGGACGGCCCTGGTCATCCCAGTCGATCTGGGCCTGTGTAGGGGGGAGGGTGTCGGACATGGTCGGCTCGGTTGCAACAAAGGGGGGGATCTTAAGCGATCTGCAGACGCTTGCGTCGTTCGTGGCAGCGGCCTGGTGTCGCGATGGTGAGCGCAGAGGGCGCAAAAATCCTCCTCGATCCGCTAATCTTGCTTATCCATTGAAGGAGCCCTCCATGTTCGAATCCGCCGAAATCGGTCACAGCATCGACAAGGACACCTACGAAGCCGAAGTGCCCGCCCTGCGCGAGGCCCTGCTCGAAGCCCAGTACGAACTCAAGCAGCAGGCACGCTTTCCGGTGATCGTGCTGATCAACGGCATCGAGGGCGCCGGCAAGGGCGAGACGGTCAAGCTGCTCAATGAATGGATGGACCCGCGGCTGATCGAGGTCCGCACCTTCGACCAGCAGACCGACGAAGAGCTGGCCCGCCCGCCGGCCTGGCGCTACTGGCGGGCGCTGCCACCGAAAGGGCGGATGGGCGTGTTCTTCGGCAACTGGTACAGCCAGATGCTCGAAGGGCGGGTGCACGGCCAGTTCAAGGACGCGGTGCTCGACCAGGCCATCGCCGGCGCCGAGCGCCTGGAGCAGATGCTGTGCGACGAGGGCGCGCTGATCATCAAGTTCTGGTTCCACTTGTCCAAGAAACAGATGAAGGCGCGGCTCAAGGCGCTCAAGGAAGACCCGCTGCACAACTGGCGCATCAGCCCGCTGGACTGGCAGCAGTCGCAAACCTACGACCGCTTCGTGCGCTTCGGCGAGCGGGTGCTGCGTCGTACCAGTCGCGACTACGCGCCTTGGCACGTGATCGAGGGCGTCGATCCGTATTACCGCAGCCTCGCGGTGGGGCGCATTCTGTTGGAGAGCCTGCAGGCGGCGCTGGACAACAAGCCACTCAAGCACCAGGGCAATGTGACACCGCTGGGGCGCAGCATTGACCAGAAGAGCCTGCTGGGCGCACTTGACCTGAGCAAGCGCCTGGACAAACGCGATTACGAAGAGCAGCTGGTCACCGAGCAGGCACGCTTGGCGGGGCTTTTGCGTAACAAGCACATGCGCCGGCATGCGCTGGTGGCGGTTTTCGAAGGTAACGACGCTGCCGGCAAGGGCGGAGCCATTCGCCGCGTGGCGGCGGCGCTGGACCCGCGCCAGTACCGCATCGTACCGATTGCCGCGCCCACCGAGGAAGAGCGTGCCCAGCCGTACCTCTGGCGGTTCTGGCGGCACATTCCGGCGCGCGGCAAATTCACCGTCTTCGACCGCTCCTGGTATGGCCGGGTGCTGGTGGAGCGGGTCGAGGGCTTCTGCAGCCCGGCGGACTGGATGCGCGCCTACGGCGAGATCAACGATTTCGAGGAGCAACTGAGCAATGCTGGCGTGGTGCTGGTCAAGTTCTGGCTGGCCATCGACCAGCAAACCCAGCTCGAGCGGTTTGAGGAGCGCGAGCAGATCCCGTTCAAGCGCTACAAGATCACCGAGGAAGACTGGCGCAACCGCGACAAGTGGGATGTCTATTCCGAAGCGGTGGGCGACATGGTCGACCGCACCAGCACCGAGATCGCGCCGTGGACCCTGGTGGAGGCCAACGACAAGCGCTGGGCGCGGGTAAAGGTGCTGCGCACGATCAACCAGGCGCTGGAGGCGGCGTTCGCCAAGGACAAGAAGTAGGCGGATCTTGTATGGGGGTTGGCTTGGCCCTATCGCGGGGCAAGTCGCATCGGCGCACCGCCGCTCCCACGAAAGCCCGCCCACGCATTGTGCATGCATCCTGGGAATGACCTGATGAAATCTTTTCCCACCACATCCTTCCCGGCAAGCCTTTAGACTGCAGCTTCCCCCGCCAAAGCCTGATTCGAGGACACCATGCACATATCTTCCGGACGCTGGGTCCAGGGCCTGCTGCTGGCGCTGCTGACCGCGTTTCTCTGGGGCATTCTGCCGATCAAGCTCAAGCAGGTGCTGCAGGTGATGGATCCGGTGACCGTCACCTGGTATCGCCTGAGCGTATCCGGGGGCCTGCTGTTCGCGTGGCTGGCGGCCAATCGGCGACTGCCGTCGTTCAGCCGACTCGGCGTCAAGGGCAAGGGGCTGGTGGCCGTCGCGGTGGCGGGTCTGGTCGGCAACTACGTGTTGTACCTGGTCGGGCTCAACCTGCTCAGTCCCGGTACCGCGCAACTGGTGGTGCAACTGGGGCCGGTGTTGTTGCTGGTGGCCAGCGTATTCGTCTTCAAGGAGCGCTTCAGCCTGGGGCAGGGCCTGGGCCTGTTGGTGCTGCTGTTGGGATTCGCGTTGTTCTTCAACCAGCGCCTGGAAGAACTGCTCACGTCACTCGGCACCTACACCACCGGTGTACTCACCATCATCCTGGCCACCAGCATCTGGGTGTTCTATGCCCTGAGCCAAAAGCAACTGTTGACGGTGTGGAACTCGCAGCAGGTGATGATGGTGATCTACGTCTGTTGCGCGCTGCTGCTGACGCCTTGGGTGCATCCGCTGGAGGCGTTGCAGCTCAGCCCGTTGCAAGGCTGGCTATTGCTGGCTTGCTGCCTGAACACACTGGTGGCCTATGGCGCGTTCGCCGAGGCACTGGCGCATTGGGAGGCCTCGCGGGTGAGCGCGACGCTTGCGCTGACGCCGTTGGTGACGTTCGTTGCGGTGGCCCTGGCGGCCTGGCTATGGCCGGACTACGTGCATGCCGAGCAGATCAATGGACTGGGGTATGTCGGGGCGGTGACCGTTGTACTGGGTTCGGCGCTGGTGGCGCTGGGGCCATCGCTGGTGGCTGGCTGGAAAGCGCGTCGCGCGCTGGTTGATTGACGGCCTCATCACGGCGCACCGCAATGAGGCCGCTGGATCAACCCTTGCCGCCGGGCGCCAGCATGTTCTCTGGTCGCACCCACTGGTCGAACTGCTCGTTGGTCAGGTACTTGAGCTCCAGCGCCGCCTCGCGCAGGGTCTTGCCCTCGGCATAGGCTTTCTTGGCGATTTCCGCCGCCTTGTCGTAGCCAATGTGCGGGTTCAGCGCTGTCACCAGCATCAATCCACGCTCCAGGTGCGCCGCCATCTGCTCGGCATCCGGCTCGATGCCGGCCACGCAGTGCTGCTGGAAGTTGCTGCAACCATCGGCCAGCAGTTCGATCGACTGCAGCAGGTTGTGGATGATTACCGGTTTGAACACGTTCAGTTGCAGGTGGCCCTGGCTGGCGGCAAAGCCGATTGCCGTATCGTTGCCCAGCACCTGGCAGGCCAGCATTGACAAGGCCTCGCACTGCGTCGGGTTGACCTTGCCGGGCATGATCGAACTCCCTGGCTCGTTGGCTGGCAGGCGTACCTCGGCAATCCCCGCGCGCGGGCCGGAACCCAGCAGCCGCAGGTCGTTGGCGATCTTCATCAGGGCCACGGCGAGGGTCTTCAGCGCCCCGGCCAGGCTGGTCAGCGGCTCATGGCCGGCCAGGGCGGCGAACTTGTTCGGCGCGGTGACGAACGGCAGGCCGGACAAGGCCGCCAGCTCCGCGGCGATGGCTTCGGCGAAACCGTGCGGGGCATTGAGCCCGGTGCCCACGGCGGTGCCCCCCTGGGCCAGCTCGCAAACCGCCGGCAAGGTCGCGCGGATGGCGCGCTGGGCGTAGTCGAGCTGGGCGACGAAGGCCGAGACCTCCTGGCCGAAGGTGATTGGCGTGGCGTCCATCATGTGCGTGCGCCCGGTTTTCACCAGGTGCGAGTGGCGCGCCGACAGCTCGGCCAGGCCGGCCGACAGTTCGGCGATCGCCGGCAGCAGTTTCTCATGCACCGCCTGGGCCGCGGCGATGTGCATGGCGGTGGGGAAGCAGTCATTGGAGCTCTGCGAGCGGTTGACGTGATCGTTGGGGTGCACCGGCACCTTGCCGCCGCGCCCCTTGCCGGCCAGCTCGTTGGCGCGGCCAGCGATCACCTCGTTGACGTTCATGTTGCTCTGGGTGCCGCTGCCGGTCTGCCACACCACCAGCGGAAACTGGTCGTCGTGTTCGCCGTCGAGCACTTCGTCGGCGGCCTGCTCGATCAGGCGGGCGATGTCGGCGGGCAGGTCGCCGTTGCGGTCGTTGACCCGGGCAGCGGCTTTCTTGACCAGCGCCAGGGCGTGCAGCACCGCGAGCGGCATGCGCTCCTTGCCAATGGCGAAGTTGATCAGCGAACGCTGGGTTTGCGCACCCCAGTAGGCGCCCTCTGGAACTTCGACCGGGCCCAGGCTGTCTGTCTCGATACGGCTCATGCTGCGCTCACTCCTTTGTGGTTCGAAATCGCAGTTTAGGCCCTGATTCGACAGAGCGGTTCCATCGCTCGTCGTGCCACTTGAGCACTTCGCCATCACAGCGCAGAATGCTCTACTCTGAGGTACTCGCCTCCCTTTCTTGAAGGAAATGCAATGACCCGTCTCCGTGTCCTCTGTGCCGCCGTTGCCCTGGTTTGCGCCAGCGGCCAGGTACTCGCCGCCACTCCAGCCCACAACGCTGCCGCCGAGAAATTCCTGACCCTGGCCAATGCCGACAAGCTGGGCACCCCGGTGTACATGCAGGTCCAGCAGATGTTCGCCCAGCGCTTCGAGCAGACCAAGGCGCCGGCCTCCAAGAAAACCGTGCTCGACAGCTACCAGGCCAAGGCCAACGCCGCCTTGGACAACGCCATCGGCTGGAAAAAACTCAAGCCGAAGATGGTCGACCTGTACACCGCGACCTTCACCGAGGCCGAGCTGAACGATCTGGTCAAGTTCTACCAATCGCCGCTGGGCAAGAAGGTCCTGCGGGAAATGCCCAAGGTCACCCAGCAGTCCGCCCAGCTGACCCAGCAGAGCCTGGAACCGGCCGTGCCAGTGGTCAACAAGCTGCTCGAAGACATGACCAAGGAACTCGACCCAAGCGCCGGCAAGGCCCCGGCGAAGAAGTGAGCGTGACGCGATGAGCATGCAGCAACGCATCGAGCAGCAACTGGCGCCGCTGGGCACGCAACACCTCGAAGTGCACAACGAAAGCCACATGCACAGCCGTGGCCAGGAAACGCACTACAAGGCGGTGCTGGTCAGCGAGCAGTTCGCCGGGCTGAACAGCGTCAAGCGCCACCAGAAGGTCTACGCCACCATGGGTGATCTGATGGGCCAGATCCACGCCCTGGCGATTCACACCTACACGCCTGAGGAATGGGCGGCGGTCGGTGTGGCACCGGCCTCGCCGGTGTGTGCCGGCGGCGGCAAGCACTGAATCCTTTCCGTCGTTCTGGTACAATTCGCGTTATTCCTTCGGGGCCGCTTTGCGGCTCATCGCCGGCAAGCCGGCTCCCACAAGTCCTGCGCAAATTTCGAGTCTTGCGCTGAGCGTGTGGGAGCCGGCTTGCCGGCGATGGGCTGCGCAGCGGCCCCATGCTTTTGCCAAACCCGGTCCGCCCCTTACGAGGGCAACCACCTGGAGATTCAACGCAATGACCCAACCGATCGTCGTGGCGGCGCTGTACAAGTTCGTCACCCTGGAAGACTACGTCGAACTGCGCGAGCCGCTGCTCAAGGCCATGCTCGACAACGGCGTCAAAGGCACCCTGCTGCTGGCCAACGAAGGTATCAACGGCACCGTCTCGGCCACCCGCGAAGGCATCGACGCGCTGCTGGCCTGGTTGCGCAACGACCCACGCCTGGTGGACGTCGACCATAAAGAGTCGTACTGCGACGAGCAGCCGTTCTATCGCACCAAGGTCAAGCTCAAGAAAGAGATCGTCACCCTCGGCGTGCCGGGTGTGGACCCGAACAAGGCGGTCGGCACCTACGTCGATCCGAAAGACTGGAACGCCCTGATCAGCGACCCGGAAGTGCTGCTGATCGACACCCGCAATGACTATGAAGTGGCCATCGGCACCTTCAAGGGCGCCATCGACCCGAAGACCGAGACCTTCCGCGAGTTCCCCGACTACATCAAGGCCCACTTCGACCCGAGCAAGCACAAGAAGGTCGCCATGTTCTGCACCGGCGGCATCCGCTGCGAGAAGGCCTCCAGCTACATGCTCGGTGAGGGCTACGAAGCGGTCTATCATCTTAAGGGCGGCATCCTGAAATACTTCGAGGAAGTACCCCAGGAAGAAAGCCTCTGGGACGGCGACTGCTTCGTCTTCGACAACCGGGTCACGGTGCGTCACGACCTGACCGAGGGCGAGTACGACCAGTGCCATGCCTGCCGCCACCCGATCGACGTGAAGGACCGGGAGTCGGAGCACTATTCGCCAGGCGTGAGCTGCCCGCACTGCTGGGACAGCCTGAGCGAGAAGACCCGGCGCAGCGCCATCGACCGCCAAAAGCAGATCGAGCTGGCCAAGGCGCGCAACCAGCCGCACCCGATCGGTTTCAACTACAAAGCCGAGGCCTGATGCATGTCCGCACGCCTGCTCTATGTGATGGACCCGATGTGCTCCTGGTGCTGGGGCTTTGCCCCGGTGGCCGAGGCGCTGATCGCCCAGGCCCTTGAGGCGGGTGTCGAGACCCGCCTGGTGCCGGGCGGCTTGCGCACCGGCGGCAGCGCCCTGGACGCCTCGACCCGCAAGTACATCCTCGAGCATTGGCAGGCGGTGCATGACGCCACCGGGCAGCCGTTCCGTTTCGACAACGCGATGCCCGACGGTTTCGTCTACGACACGGAGCCGGCATGCCGCGCCCTGGTGACGGCACGCGAGCTGGACGACAAGCGGGCCTGGCGCCTGCTGCAACTGATCCAGGCGTCGTTCTACGTGCAGGGCGTGGATGTCACCCGCGCCCCGCAACTGGTGGAGCTGGCCGAGCAGGCCGGCTTCGACCGCGAACAGTTCTCCCAGCGCTTCACTCTCCCTGACACCCGAGTCGCCACCAGTGCCGATTTCGCCTGGGTGCAGGACCTGGGCATCGCTGGCTTCCCCACGCTGCTGGCCGAGCGCAATGGCCAGCTCGCCCTGCTGACCAATGGCTATCAGTCGCTGGAAAGCCTGCAACCTTTGCTCGGCCGTTGGCTGCAGCAGGCCGCCTGTGCTTGACCTGCCAGGGTCGCCAGACCCTGTGCCAGGGAAGTCCCCCGCTGTGCCCGATCGCCTGAGCTGGGCGGAAATCCGCCGTCTGGCCCTGCACCACAAGCAAGCCCTGTGGACTGCCAACCTGGTGGCCGTGCTTGCCGCCCTGTGCAGCGTGCCGATCCCCTTGCTGCTGCCTTTGCTGGTGGATGAAGTGTTGCTGGGGCATGGCGACGCGGCGCTGAAGTGGATGAACAATTTCCTGCCCGCGGGCTGGCAGGTGGCCGCGGGTTACATCGGGCTGATGCTGTGCGCCACCCTCGGCCTGCGCCTGGCGGCGCTGGTGTTCAACGTGGTCCAGGCCAAGCTGTTCGCCGGCCTGGCCAAGGACATCGTCTACCGCCTGCGCATCCGCCTGATCGAGCGGCTCAAGCGCATTTCGCTCAAGGAGTACGAAAGCCTGGGCAGTGGCACGGTGACCACCCACCTGGTCACCGACCTGGACACCCTCGACAAGTTCGTCGGCGAAACCCTGAGCCGCTTCCTGGTGGCCGTGCTCACGCTGACCGGCACCGCGGCCATCCTGATCTGGATGCACTGGCAGCTGGCGCTGCTGATCCTGCTGTTCAACCCGCTGGTGATCTATTTCACGGTGCAGTTGGGCAAGCGCGTCAAGCACCTGAAGAAGCTCGAGAACGACAGCACCGCACGTTTCACCCAGGCATTGACCGAGACCCTCGACGCGATCCAGGAGATCCGCGCCAGCAACCGCCAGGGCTACTTCCTCGGCCGCTTGGGGCTGCGCGCCCGCGAGGTGCGCGACTACGCGGTTGCCTCGCAGTGGAAGAGCGACGCCAGCGGTCGCGCCAGTGGCCTGTTGTTCCAGTTCGGCATCGACATCTTCCGTGCCGCTGCCATGCTCACGGTGCTGTTCTCCGACCTGTCGATCGGCCAGATGCTGGCGGTGTTCAGCTACCTGTGGTTCATGATCGGGCCGGTGGAGCAGTTGCTGAACCTGCAATATGCCTACTACGCCGCCGGCGGGGCGCTGAGCCGCTTGAACGAGCTGCTGGCGCGGGCCGACGAGCCGCAGTACCCGGCGGCCGGCGACCCGTTCGCCGGGCGCGAGACGGTTGGTATCGAGGTGCGCGACCTGCGCTTCGCCTATGCCGACGAGCCGGTGCTCGACCAGCTCAACCTGACCATCGCCCCGGGCGAGAAGGTCGCCATCGTCGGTGCCAGCGGCGGTGGCAAGAGTACCTTGGTGCAGTTGCTGCTTGGGCTGTACAGCGCCCAGGCCGGGACCATCCGCTTCGGGGGCGCCAGCCTGCAGGAGATCGGCCTGGAGACCCTGCGCGAAAATGTCGCGGTGGTGCTGCAGCACCCCTCGCTGTTCAACGACAGCGTGCGTGCCAACCTGGCCATGGGTCGTGACTGCAGTGACGAGGACTGCTGGCAGGCGCTGCGCATCGCCCAGCTGGACGCCACCATCGCCGCGCTGCCCCAGGGCCTGGACAGCATCGTCGGGCGTTCCGGCGTGCGCCTGTCTGGTGGCCAGCGCCAGCGCCTGGCGATCGCCCGCATGGTGCTGGCCGAACCCAAGGTGGTCATCCTCGATGAGGCAACCTCTGCGTTGGACGCGGCTACCGAGTACAACCTGCACCTGGCCTTGGCGCGCTTCCTCAGCGGGCGCACCACGCTGATCATCGCCCACCGCCTGTCGGCGGTGAAGCAGGCGGACCGGGTGCTGGTGTTCGATGGCGGCCATGTCGCCGAAGATGGCGACCACCAGCAACTGATCGCCGAAGGCGGCCTGTACGCCAAGCTCTACGGCCACCTGCAGCAAACCTGAAAACCGTCTCAAGCTTCGAGCTGCAAGCGGCAAGTTGAAGTCAGCGCACTTTTTCTTGCCGCTTGGGGCTTGCAGCTTGTCGCTCCTTCATGGCAAATGGCCTACGCTGTGCTTGTCTAGGTCGATTCGTGCCTTATCTGCCGTCATGACAGGGATTACATGAAGGGAAATCGGACTCTCGAAGCGCCAAGGCTGCTGGGTATCATCTGGCCCTTCGTCGCCGTTGTGGTTTTCCAGGTACTGCTGGGCAGTCTGAGTCTTTATGCGTTGTCCGCCGTGCGTGCCTATGTGGCGGGCGAGAGCCTGTGGTCCAAGGCGCAGAAGGACGCTATCTACTACCTCAACCTCTATGCCGATGATCGTGATCCGCTGACCTATGCCCGCTACCGTCGGGCCATCCTGGTGCCCCAGGGGGATCACAACCTGCGCCTGGCCCTGGATCGGCCCGATCCGGACCTGGAGGCGGCGCGCCAAGGCGTGCTGCAGGGCGGCAACCATCCCGAAGACGTTGCCCGGATCATCTGGTTCTACCGCAACTTTCGCCATATCAGCTACATGGAAACCGCCATCGATTACTGGGACATCGGTGACGACTACCTGCGCCAGCTCGACGTACTGGCCCAGCAGATGCGCGAAGGGTTTGCCGGCGACAAGGTCGACGCTCACCAGGTTGCCAACTGGAAGGCGCGCATCGTTGCCATCAATGATGGCGTGACCCCTGCCGCCAAGGCATTCAGCGATGCCTTGGGCGAAGGTTCGCGGATGCTGCTCAAGGTGTTGATGCTCACCAACCTGGCAACCGCGCTGTTCCTTATCGCCATGGCCTGGCGGCGCTCGAGCAAGCTGCTGGCACAGCGCCAGGCGTTCGCCAGTGCGTTGCAGGAGGAGAAGGAGCGGGCGCAGATCACCCTGGAGTCGATCGGCGACGCGGTGATCACCGCCGATGTCGACGGTTGCATCAGCTACATGAACCCGGCTGCCGAGCAACTGACTCACTGGCAGGCGGTGCAGGCCCAGGGCCTGCCGCTGGCGGCGCTGTTCAGCCTGCTCGACGAGAATGCCGAAGGCGATAGCATGACGTTGGTCGAGCAGGTGCTCAGCGGCAGCCTCAAGGGCGGCGCCGAGCACGCCCGGCTGATCCAGCGCCTGGACGGCAGCACGGTGTCGGTCAACCTGGTGGGCTCGCCCATCCTCACCGAAGGGCAGGTCAGTGGCATTGTGGTGGTGCTGCATGACATGACCCAGGAGCGCCAGTACATCGCCAACCTGTCTTGGCAGGCCACTCACGACGCTCTGACCGGGCTGGCCAACCGCCGCGAGTTCGAGTACCGCCTGGAGCAGGCGCTCAATGGCCTGGCGCGCCAGGCCGGGCGGCATTCGCTGATGTTCCTCGACCTGGACCAGTTCAAGCTGGTCAACGACACCTGCGGGCATGCCGCTGGCGACGAGCTGTTGCGGCATATCTGCGCGGTGCTGCAGTCGGGCCTGCGCGAGGGCGACACCCTGGCGCGCCTGGGCGGTGACGAGTTCGGTGTGCTGCTCGAGAACTGCCCCCCCGAGCAGGGCGAGCGCATCGCCGAGCAATTGCGCCAGGCCGTGCAGAGCCTGCATTTCGTGTGGAAGGGCAGGCCCTTCGTCACCACGGTCAGCATCGGCCTGGTGCATATCGCCCAGGTGCCCAGCACCCTGGAGGCGTCGTTGCGCGCGGCGGACATGGCCTGCTACATGGCCAAGGAGAAAGGACGCAACCGCGTCCAGGTCTATCACGCCGACGACAGCGAACTGTCCATGCGCTTTGGCGAAATGGCTTGGATCCAGCGCCTGCACGTAGCGCTGGAGGAGAATCGCTTCTGTCTCTACGCCCAGGAAATCGCCCCTTTGCATCCCCACGAGGGGCCGGGGCATATCGAAATCCTCCTGCGCCTGCACGACGAAAGCGGGCGTACCATTCTGCCCGACAGCTTCATTCCCGCAGCCGAGCGCTACGGTCTGATGACCGCGCTCGATCGTTGGGTGGTGCGCAGCGTGTTCCAGGTGATTCGCCAGTGCCTGGACGAGGGGCGGGAGGGGCCGTTGGCCATGTGCGCCATCAACCTGTCGGGTTCGAGCATCGGCGACGACAAGTTCCTCGAGTACCTGCAGCGCCTGTTTGGCGAGTTCGACATTCCGCCACGGTTGATCTGTTTTGAAATTACCGAAACCAGCGCCATCGCCAATCTGGGCAGCGCAATCCGCTTCATCAATGAATTGAAAGGATTGGGCTGCAAATTCTCGCTGGACGACTTCTGCGCCGGAATGTCGTCATTCGCCTATTTGAAGCATTTGCCTGTAGACTTCCTGAAGATCGACGGAAGTTTCGTCAAGGACATGCTCGATGACCCGATCAATCGGGCGATGGTTGAAGTGATCAATCACATCGGCCACGTCATGGGTAAGCGGACCATCGCCGAGTTCGTCGAGACGCCACTGATCGAGCAGGCTTTGCAGGAGATCGGCGTGGATTACGCCCAGGGATATCTCATCGAACGCCCGCAGGTGTTCACCTGCGACAGCCTGCAGCGCCAACGGATTGCCGCGAGGCCCCTTCTGCACCGGGCGCCGGGGACCTTTCGCTGAACAACGCCCGGAAATCACAGGGAATCAAGGAGCTGACAGTGATTGACGCGTTCGTAAGGATCGGACCATTGATGGATCCGGCCAGTTATCCGCAGTGGGCCCAGCAACTGATAGAGGATTGCCGCGAAAGCAAGCGCCGGGTGGTGGAGCATGAGTTCTACCAGCGCCTGCGTGATGGCCAGCTCAAGCAGTCGACCATCCGCCAGTACCTGATCGGTGGCTGGCCGGTGGTCGAGCAGTTTTCCCTCTACATGGCCCACAACCTCACCAAGACCCGTTACGCCCGGCACCCCGGCGAGGACATGGCGCGCCGCTGGCTGATGCGCAACATCCGCGTCGAGCTCAACCATGCCGACTACTGGGTGCACTGGTGCCAGGCCCATGGCATCCACCTGCATGAACTGCAGTCCCAGGAAGTGCCGCCCGAGCTCAATGGCTTGAACGACTGGTGTTGGCGGGTATGCGCCACCGAGTCGCTGGCCATCGCCATGGCGGCCACCAACTATGCCATCGAAGGGGCCACCGGCGAGTGGTCGGCGGTGGTCTGTGCCGAGGACACCTACGCCCAGGGCTTCCCCGAAGACACCCGCAAGCGCGCCATGAAGTGGCTGAAGATGCATGCGCAGTATGATGACGCGCACCCGTGGGAAGCGCTGGAAATCATCTGCACCCTGGCCGGCGAGAGCCCGACCCTGGGACTGCGCACCGAGTTGCGTCGGGCGATCTGCAAGAGCTACGACTGCATGTTCCTGTTCCTGGAGCGTTGCATGCAGCTCGAAGGGAGCCAGCAGGGGCGTCTGCGCCCGGCCTTGGCGGCGGGCTGAAAGCATCGCGGGGCAAGTCGCATCGGCGCACCGCCGCCCCACGCAGCAAGGCGTGGGGCGGGCTTGCCCCGCGATCAGTCTTATCGGATTTACTGTGCGTTCAGCGCCTGCCCGTTCACATCCTTGCTGTCCGGCCCCATCAGGTACAGGTACACCGGCATGATCTCCTCGGGTAGCGGGTTGTTCTGCGGGTTCTCGCTCGGATAGGCCTGGGCGCGCATCGCCGTGCGCGTGGCGCCCGGGTTGATGCTGTTGGAGCGCACCGGCGCTACGCCTTCCAGTTCATCCGCCAGGGTCTGCATCAGGCCCTCGGTGGCGAATTTCGACACCCCGTAGGCACCCCAGTAAGCGCGGCCCTTGCGTCCAACACTGCTGGAGGTGAACACCACCGAGGCGTCCTCCGACAGTTTTAGCAGCGGCAGCAAGGTGCTGGTCAGCATGAAGGTGGCATTGACGTTGATGTGCATCACGCGCATGAAGTTGTCGCCCGACAGCTGCTCCAGCGGCGTGCGCGGGCCAATGATCGAGGCGTTGTTGAGCAGGCCGTCGAGGCGGCCGAACTGGTCCTCGATCATCACCGCCAGTTCGTCGTACTGGTGGGGCAGGGCGGTTTCCAGGTTGAACGGGATCACCACCGGTTGCGGGTGGCCCGCGGCTTCGATCTGGTCGTAGACCTCGTTCAGGTTGGCTTCGGTCTTGCCCAGCAGCAGCACGGTGGCGCCCAGGGCGGCATAGGCCTTGGCGGCGGCGGCGCCGATTCCGCGGCCGGCACCGGTGACCAGGATGATCCGGCCCTTGAGCAGGTCGGGGCGGGCGGTGTAGTCGAACATAGGTCTGTCCTTGAATATGAGCTGCAAGCTATAAGCGGCAAGCTACAAGAGAAAGCGGATCAGTGTTGGAGCTGCTCTTTCTTGAGGCTTGAAGCTTGACGCTTGCGACTTGAAATCAGCAGCCGCACAGCGCGCTGTCGATCACCTTGCGCAGTTCCAGCGGGTGGTCCACCACCACGTCGGCGCCCCAGTTGTTGGGGTTGTCCTCTGGATGAATATAGCCATAGCGCACCGCTGCGGTGCGGGTGCCGGCGTCGCGGCCGGATTCGATGTCGCGCAGGTCGTCGCCGACGAACAGGACGCTGGCCGGGTCCAGGTCAAGCGTCTTGCATGCCAGGATCAGCGGCTCGGGGTCGGGCTTGCTGTTCTTCACGTGGTCCGGGCAGATCAGCAGCGCTGAGCGCTCGGCCAGGCCCAGGCGTTGCATGATCGGTTCGGCGAAGCGCACCGGCTTGTTGGTGACCACGCCCCACAGCAGGTTGCCTTTCTCGATGTCGGCCAGCAGCTCCGGCATGCCGTCGAACAGCTTGCTGTGCACCGCGCAATCGCGTTGGTAGCGCTCGAGAAACTCCAGGCGCAGGGCTTCGAAGCCGTCGGCCTCGGGGTCCATGGCAAAGGTCGCCGCGACCATGGCGCGGGCGCCGCCGGAAATCACCTCGCGGATGCGCGCGTCGTCGATGGCCGGCAGGCCGCGGTCGGCGAGCATCGCCTGGCAGATGGCGATGAAGTCCGGCGCCGTGTCCAGCAGGGTGCCGTCCATGTCGAAGAGTACTGCTCGCAGGCGCATGCTCATTCCTCGCGCAGGGTCTGGATCATGTAGTTGACGTCGACGTCGTTGCACAGCTTGTAGTGCTTGGTCAGCGGGTTGTAGGTCAGGCCGATGATGTCCTTGACCTCCAGGCCTGCGGCACGGCTCCAGGCGCCCAGCTCGGAGGGGCGGATGAACTTCTTGAAGTCGTGGGTGCCGCGCGGCAGCATCTTCAGCACGTATTCGGCGCCAATGATCGCCAGAAGGTAGGCCTTGGGGTTGCGGTTGATGGTCGAGAAGAACACCTGGCCGCCCGGCTTGACCATGCGGTAGCAGGCGCGGATCACCGACGAAGGGTCGGGGACGTGCTCGAGCATCTCCAGGCAGGTGACCACGTCGAACTGTTCAGGCATCTCTTCGGCCAGGGCCTCGGCGGTGATCTGCCGGTATTCCACCGCCACGCCAGACTCCAGCTGGTGCAGTTGGGCCACTGCCAGCGGCGCCTCGCCCATGTCAATGCCGGTCACGGTGGCACCGCGCTGGGCCATCGCCTCGCTGAGGATGCCGCCGCCGCAGCCGACGTCCAGCACCTTCTTGCCGGCCAGGCCGACGCGCTCGTCGATCCAGTTGACCCGCAGCGGGTTGATGTCGTGCAGCGGCTTGAACTCGCTCTCGCGGTCCCACCAGCGGTGGGCCAGGGCTTCGAACTTGGCGATTTCGGCGTGGTCGACGTTGCTCATGGGAACAGTCCTCTGAATCTTCGATAAATAGTGTCGCGGGCCGGCAGCCGTGGCTGTCGGTCGTTCATTCATTGCGCCCGCCGATGCGGGCTCCCCAGGCACGGGCGTTGGCGGCCAGCGCGGCTTCGTCCATCCGTGTCAGGCGGCGGTCCTCGACCAGTTGCTGCCCGGCGACCCAGACATCCTTCACGCAATCGCGACCGGTGGCGTAGATCAGTTGCGAGACCGGGTCGTGCACCGGTTGCTGCGCCAGCCCCGACAGGTCGAAGACTGCCAGGTCGGCGGCCTTGCCCACCTCGAGCGAGCCGGTGATCGGCTCCAGCCCGAGGGCCCGGGCGCCATTGAGCGTGGCCATGCGCAGCGCCCGGTGGGCGTCCAGGGCGGTGGCCGAGCCGGCCACGGCCTTGGCCAGCAACGCAGCGGTGCGGGTTTCACCGAGCAGGTCGAGGTCATTGTTGCTGGCGGCGCCGTCGGTGCCGACGGCCACGTTCACTCCGGCCTGCCACAGGCGCTCTACCGGGCAGAACCCACTGGCCAGCTTGAGGTTGGACTCGGGGCAGTGGACCACGCTGGTGTTGCTTTCTACCAGCAGCGCCAGGTCTTCGTCGCTGATCTGGGTCATGTGCACCGCTTGCAGGTTCGGGCCCAGCAGGCCCAGGCGCGCGAGGCGCGCCAGCGGCCGCTCACCGTTGTCCTTGAGCGCCTGCTCGACTTCGCTGGCGGTCTCGTGGATGTGCATGTGCAGCGGTGCGTCCAACTGGTCGGCGATCACCCGGATCTTCTCCAGGCTCTCGTCGCTCACCGTGTAGGGTGCGTGCGGGCCCAGGGCAATGGTGATGCGCGGGTGGTGGCGCAGCTCGCCGAATAGCTCGATGGCCAGGTGCAGGGCCTCGTCCGGGGTGCGTGCGCCGGGGATGGGGAAATCCAGCAGCGGCACGGCGATCTGCGCGCGGATGCCGCTGCGGTGCACGCGGTCGCAGGCCTCGCGGGGGTAGAAATACATGTCGGCGAAGCAGGTGATGCCGCCCTTGAGCTGCTCGGCAATGGCCAGGTCGGTGCCGTCGGCCACGAAGGCCTCGTTCACCCAGCGACCCTCGGCGGGCCAGATATGCTCCTGCAGCCAGGTCATCAGCGGCAGGTCGTCGGCCAAACCGCGGAACAGGGTCATGGCGGCGTGGCCGTGGGCGTTGACCAGCCCGGGCGTCAACAGGCAGTCGGGCAGCGTTCGCACGTCCCGGGCCTGGGGTGCCCGCTCGCGTGGGCCGAGCCAGGCGATCTGGCCGTCGCGGATGCCCAGCGCATGGCCCTCCAGCACGACACCGGCCGGCTCCACGGGGACCAGCCAGTCCGGCACAAGCAGCAGGTCGAGGAGCGGAGTGGCAGTGGGCATGCGCGACATTTACCTGGATCGGTTCGGCTAAACGCGCAGTATACCCGAGCGTCCGTGGCACAGGCTCGCTATAATCGCCGGCTTTTGATGCCAGGGCGACGGGGAGAGGCGATGCGCGAGCAACTGATGGCGGCGGAGACGGTGACGGGCATCGAGTGGCGCGACGGCGTGCTGCACCTGCTCGACCAGCGCCTGCTGCCGCTTGAGCAGTGCTGGCTGGCCTGCACCGAGGCGGCCGAGGTGGCTGAGGCGATCAGCGACATGGCCGTGCGTGGCGCTCCGGCGATCGGCATCTGCGCCGCCTACGGCCTGGTGCTGGCGCTGCGCCGTCGCCTGGCCGAAGGCGAGAGCTGGGAAGAGAGCCTCGAAGAAGACTTCATGATGCTCGGCGAGGCGCGGCCCACCCCGGCCAACCTGTTCTGGGCGCTCAACCGCATGCGTGAGCGCCTGCAGCGCCTGCGCCCGGATGAAGACGTGCTGAAGGTGATGGAGGCCGAGGCGGTGGCGATTCACCAGAGCGATCGCGAGGCCAACCTGACCATGGCCCAGTTCGGTGTCGAGCAGATCCGCAGGCACCAGGGCAGCGAGCAGGCCCTGCTTACCCACGGCAATGCCGGGGCCCTGGCCACCGGCGGCTTCGGTACTGCCCTGGGGGTGATCCGCGCCGCCACCCTGGAGGGCATGGTCGAGCAGGTCTATGCCTGCGAGTCGCGGCCGTGGCTGCAGGGCTCGCGCCTGACCGCCTGGGAGCTGGCCGCCGACGGTGTGCCGGTGACCGTGGTCGCCGACGCGGCGGCCGGGCACCTGATGAAGACCAAGGGCATCACCTGGGTGGTGGTCGGCGCCGACTGCATTGCCGCCAATGGCGATGTGGCGGCGAAGATCGGCACCTACCAGATGGCGGTGGCGGCCATGCACCACGGGCTGCGCTTCATGGTGGTGGCGCCGAGCACCAGCATTGATCTGAATCTGCCTACCGGCGAGGATATCCCGCTGGAGACCCGCGGCGAGGAAGAGCTGCTGGAGGTAGCGGGCATCCAGGTAACCGCTGATGTCGAAGCCTACAACCCGGTGGTCGATGTCACGCCGGCCGACCTGATCGACGTGATCGTCACCGAGAAGGGCGTTGTCGAGCGCCCGGATACCGCAAAGATCGCCCAGTTGATGTGCCGCAAACGCCTCCATTGAGGCGTTTTTCCATCCGTGCGGATGGTGCTGTACGGCAACCTGCCATATCTCCCATGCACGCAGCGTTTGTGATACCATCCGGCAGTTTCCAAGGCCGCTCTTTACCGCGGCCTTCATTGCGCAGATCCATGGCACAACTCATTGATTTGTCGTAAGTCGTCGCACCCCAATTGCGCTGCGGCGGCGAGCTTCGTTCGTCCTTCGAGGGATCAGGCGAAGTTTCACCAGAAAAAGGAATCAGGCTTCTCATGGGCGAACTGGCCAAAGAAATCCTCCCGGTCAATATCGAAGACGAACTGAGACAGTCTTACCTCGACTACGCGATGAGCGTTATTGTCGGGCGAGCGCTGCCCGATGCGCGTGACGGCTTGAAGCCCGTGCATCGTCGCGTTCTGTATGCGATGAGCGAACTGGGCAACGACTGGAACAAGCCGTACAAGAAATCCGCCCGTGTGGTCGGTGACGTGATCGGTAAGTACCACCCGCACGGCGACACCGCCGTGTACGACACCATCGTGCGCATGGCCCAGCCATTCTCGCTGCGCTACCTGCTGGTCGATGGCCAGGGCAACTTCGGTTCGGTGGACGGCGACAACGCCGCGGCCATGCGATACACCGAAGTGCGCATGTCCAAGCTGGCCCATGAACTGCTGGCCGACCTGCACAAAGAGACCGTCGACTGGGTGCCGAACTACGACGGTACCGAGCAGATCCCAGCGGTCATGCCGACCAAGATCCCCAACCTGCTGGTCAATGGCTCCAGCGGTATCGCCGTGGGCATGGCGACGAACATTCCGCCGCACAACCTCGGCGAAGTGATCGACGGCTGCCTGGCGCTGATCGACAACTCCGACATCACGGTCGATGAGCTGATGCAGTTCATCCCGGGGCCGGACTTCCCGACAGCGGGCCTGATCAACGGCCGCCAGGGCATCATCGAGGCCTATCGCACCGGCCGTGGCCGCATCTATATGCGTGCCCGCTCCGAGATCGAAGACATCGACAAGGTCGGTGGCCGCCAGCAGATCGTGGTCACCGAGCTGCCGTACCAGCTGAACAAGGCGCGCTTGATCGAGAAGATCGCCGAGCTGGTCAAAGAGAAGAAGATCGAAGGCATCACCGAGCTGCGCGACGAGTCCGACAAGGATGGCATGCGCATCGTCATCGAGCTGCGTCGCGGCGAGGTGCCGGAGGTGGTGCTCAACAACCTCTATCAGCAGACCCAGCTGCAGAGCGTATTCGGCATCAACATCGTCGCCCTGATCGACGGTCGTCCGCGCCTGCTTAATTTGAAAGACCTGCTCGAGGCGTTCGTCCGTCACCGCCGCGAGGTGGTTACCCGCCGCACCGTGTTCGAGCTGCGCAAGGCCCGCGAGCGGGGTCACATCCTTGAAGGCCAGGCGGTCGCGCTGTCCAACATCGACCCGGTCATCGCCCTGATCAAGGCCTCGCCGACGCCGTCCGAAGCCAAGGAAGCGCTGATCAGCACGGCCTGGGAGTCCAGCGCGGTGCAAGTCATGGTCGAGCGCGCCGGTGCCGAGTCGTGCCGTCCGGAAGACCTGCCGGAGCAGTACGGTCTGCGCGAAGGCAAGTACTACCTGTCGCCGGAACAGGCCCAGGCTATCCTGGAGCTGCGCCTGCACCGCCTGACCGGCCTGGAGCACGAGAAGCTGCTGGCCGAGTACCAGGAGATCCTCGAGCAGATCGGCGAGCTGATCCGCATCCTCAGCAGCGCCGAGCGCCTGATGGAAGTGATCCGCGAAGAGCTTGAAGCGATCCGCGCCGAGTACGGCGATGCCCGCCGCACCGAAATCCTCAATGCCAGCCATGACCTCAACTACGGCGATATGATCCCCGAAGAAGAGCGTGTGGTGACCATCTCCCACGGTGGCTACGCCAAGACCCAGCCACTGTCCGCGTACCAGGCCCAGCGCCGTGGTGGCAAGGGCAAGTCGGCCACAGGCGTCAAGGACGAGGACTACATCGAGCACCTGCTGGTCGCCAACAGCCACGCCACCCTGCTGCTGTTCTCCAGCAAGGGCAAAGTGTACTGGAAGAAGACCTACGAGATTCCCGAGGCCTCCCGCGCCGCCCGCGGCCGCCCGCTGGTCAACCTGCTGCCGCTGGAAGAAGGTGAGCGCATCACCGCCATGCTGCAGATCGACCTGGAGGCGCTGCAGCAGCACGCAGACCCAGACGAAGAACTGGAAGACAGCGACGACAGCGTAATCGAAGGCGAGCTGGTGGAAGCCGAGGAGATCGACGAGGAAGACGGCGACACCCCAGAGTGGGCCGCCGAACCGACCGGCGCCTACATCTTCATGGCGACCGCCTCCGGTACTGTCAAGAAGACCCCGCTGGTGCAGTTCGCCCGTCCGCGTTCCAACGGCCTGATCGCCTTGAAGCTCAAGGAAGGTGACACCCTGATCGCTGCCGCCATCACCGACGGCGCCAAGGAAGTCATGATGTTCTCCGACGCTGGCAAGGTGATCCGCTTCGCCGAGAGCGTGGTGCGTGAGATGGGCCGTACGGCCCGTGGCGTGCGCGGCATGAAGCTGGGCAAGGGCCAGCAGATCATTTCCATGCTGATCCCGGAGTCCGGCGCGCAGATCCTCACCGCTTCCGAACGTGGCTTTGGCAAGCGCACCCCGCTGTCCAAGTTCCCGCGCCGCGGCCGTGGTGGTCAGGGCGTGATCGCCATGGGCACCAAGGGGCGCAACGGCCTGCTGATCGGCGCCATCCAGGTGCAGGAAGGCGAGGAAATCATGCTGATCTCCGACCAGGGCACGCTGGTGCGTACACGGGTCGGCGAGGTGTCCAGCCTGGGCCGTAACACCCAGGGTGTCACGCTGATCAAGCTGGCCACCGACGAGACGCTGGTGGGGCTTGAACGCGTCCAGGAACCCTCCGAGGAAGAGCTCGATGAACTGATCGAGACGGACGAGGAGGGCGCCCCGCTCGATGCGGTGGGCGACGACGATGCCGGCACCGAAGAGGCGCCTCAGGAATAATCGATGCAACAACCCGAGCGGGGCGACCAAGGTCGCCCCGTTTGACTGATGAAGGTGGGGCATTGGCGCTGCAAGGCAGCCCCGGTGCCGGCGACACAGTCTTGACTGGTCGGCAGCGAATTACGATTTTGTTCTATTTGGCAGAGCGAGAGTGGATGTGAGCAAACGAGCCTTTAACTTCTGCGCAGGCCCTGCCGCGCTTCCTGATGCCGTGCTGCAGCGCGCCCAGGCTGAGATGCTGGACTGGCGCGGCAAGGGTCTGTCGGTGATGGAAATGAGCCATCGCAGCGACGACTATGTGGCTATCGCCGAAAAGGCCGAGCAGGATCTGCGTGACCTGCTGTCCGTCCCCTCCAACTACAAGGTGTTGTTCCTGCAGGGCGGCGCCAGCCAGCAGTTCGCCGAGATTCCACTGAACCTGCTGCCGGAAAATGGCACCGCCGACTACGTCGAGACCGGTATCTGGTCGAAGAAGGCCATCGAGGAAGCGCGCCGCTTCGGCACTATCAACGTTGCTGCCAGCGCCAAGCCCTACGACTACCTGGCCATCCCGGGCCAGAACGAGTGGCAGCTGACCCGCAACGCCGCCTATGTGCACTATGCGTCCAACGAGACCATTGGTGGCCTGCAGTTCGACTGGGTGCCCGAGACCGGTGACGTCCCGCTGGTGGTCGACATGTCCTCGGACATCCTGTCGCGCCCGATCGACGTGTCGCAGTACGGCCTGATCTATGCCGGCGCGCAGAAGAACATCGGCCCGAGCGGCCTGGTGGTGGTGATCGTGCGCGAAGACCTGCTGGGTCGTGCCCGCAGCAGCTGCCCGACGATGCTCGACTACAAGGTATCGGCCGACAACGGCTCGATGTACAACACTCCGGCCACCTATTCCTGGTACCTCTCGGGCCTGGTGTTCGAGTGGCTCAAGGAGCAGGGTGGCGTCGAGGCGATGGAGCAGCGCAACCGCGCCAAGAAAGAGCGCCTGTACGGCTTCATCGATGCCAGCGAGTTCTACACCAACCCGATCAGTGTCAACGCCCGCTCGTGGATGAACGTGCCGTTCCGCCTGGCCGACGAACGTCTGGACAAGGCCTTCCTGGCCGGCGCCGATGCCCGTGGCCTGCTCAACCTCAAGGGCCATCGTTCGGTCGGTGGCATGCGTGCCTCGATCTACAACGCCCTGGGCCTGGAGGCTGTCGAGGCGCTGGTGCAGTACATGGGTGAATTCGAGAAGGAGCACGGCTGATGTCCGATCAGGAGCTCAAGGCCCTGCGCGTGCGCATTGACAGTCTCGACGAGAAAATCCTCGAGCTGATCAGTGAGCGCGCCCGTTGCGCCCAGGAAGTGGCCAAGGTCAAGACCGCATCGCTGCCAGAAGGCGAGGCGCCGGTGTTCTACCGTCCCGAGCGCGAGGCCGCGGTGCTCAAGCGCGTCATGCAGCGTAATCAGGGGCCGCTGGACAACGAAGAGATGGCGCGGTTGTTCCGCGAGATCATGTCCTCCTGCCTGGCGCTCGAAGAGCCGCTTAAGGTGGCCTACCTCGGCCCTGAAGGGACCTTCACCCAGGCCGCAGCCATGAAGCACTTCGGCCATGCCGTGGTCAGCCGCCCGATGGCGGCCATCGACGAGGTGTTCCGCGAAGTGGCGGCGGGTGCGGTCAATTTCGGCGTGGTGCCGGTGGAGAACTCCACCGAAGGCGCTGTCAGCCACACGCTGGACAGCTTCCTCGAGCATGACATGGTCATCTGCGGCGAAGTCGAGTTGCGTATCCACCATCACCTGCTGGTGGGCGAGAACACCAAGACCGACAGCATCACCCGCATCTACTCCCATGCCCAGTCGCTGGCCCAGTGCCGCAAGTGGCTGGACGCCCATTACCCGAACGTCGAGCGTGTGGCTGTGTCGAGCAACGCCGAGGCGGCCAAGCGGGTCAAGGGTGAGTGGAATTCGGCGGCCATTGCAGGTGACATGGCGGCCAACCTGTATGGCCTGACCCGCCTGGCCGAAAAGATCGAGGACCGGCCGGACAACTCCACGCGCTTCCTCATGATCGGCAGCCAGGAAGTGCCGCCGACCGGCGACGACAAGACTTCGATCATCGTCTCCATGAGCAACAAGCCGGGTGCTCTGCACGAGCTGCTGGTGCCGTTTCACGAGAACGGCATCGACCTCACGCGCATCGAGACCCGTCCGTCGCGCAGCGGCAAGTGGACCTACGTGTTCTTCATCGACTTTGTCGGCCATCACCGTGATCCGCTGATCAAGGCGGTACTCGAGCAGATCAGCCAGGAGGCTGTGGCGCTGAAGGTGTTGGGCTCTTATCCGAAAGCGGTGCTCTGATCGATTTTGTTGGGGTCGCTTTGCGGCCCATCGCCGGCAAGCCGGCTCCCACAGGGAGCGGTGTATCGCTGGCATATGTGGGAGCTGGCTTGCCAGCGATGGGCTGCGCAGCAGCCCCCTGCGGTCTCAACGACTGGCATGTTTTTGAACAGGGTTCGCACTTGTGGTTAATGCTGTAACAAACAATCCCGCTCCGCTCATCGACCGTCTGGTGGTCGTAGGCCTCGGCCTGATCGGCGGCTCCTTCGCCAAGGGCCTGCGCGAAAGCGGCCTGTGCCGCGAA
The DNA here is from genome assembly GCF_050586565.1 of Pseudomonas sp. WC1. Taxonomy (NCBI): domain Bacteria; kingdom Pseudomonadati; phylum Pseudomonadota; class Gammaproteobacteria; order Pseudomonadales; family Pseudomonadaceae; genus Pseudomonas; species Pseudomonas sp. WC1. The sequence goes on along the minus strand of NZ_JBOBDQ010000052.1, from coordinate 7,042 downwards.
GTGGTCGGCGTCGACCTCGACGCCGAGTCGCGCAAGCAAGCCGTGGCGCTGGGCGTGGTCGATCGCTGCGAGGCAGACCTTGCGGCCGCTTGTGTCGGCGCCGACGTCATCCAGTTGGCTGTGCCGATCCTGGCCATGGAGAAAGTCCTGGCTCGCCTGGCCCAGCTCGACCTGGGTAATGCGGTGATCACCGACGTGGGCAGTGCCAAGGGCAATGTGGTGCGTGCCGCGCGCGAGGCGTTCGCCGAGCGCCTGCCGCGTTTCGTGCCGGGGCACCCGATCGCCGGGTCCGAGCAGAGCGGGGTGGAGGCCTCCAATGCGGCGCTGTTCCGCCGGCACAAGGTGATCCTCACTCCGCTGGCGGAAACCGAACCGGGCGCGCTCGCCCTGGTCGATCGCCTCTGGCGGGCGCTGGATGCCGATGTCGAGCACATGTCGGTGGAGCGCCATGACGAAGTGCTGGCCGCCACCAGCCACCTGCCTCACCTGTTGGCCTTCGGCCTGGTCGACTCGCTGGCCAAGCGCAATGAAAACCTGGAGATCTTCCGGTACGCTGCGGGAGGCTTCCGCGATTTCACGAGAATCGCCGGCAGCGACCCGATCATGTGGCACGACATCTTCCTCGCCAACCGCGAGGCGGTCCTGCGCACTCTCGATACATTTCGCAGCGACCTCGACGCCTTGCGCGACGCGGTCGATGCTGGGGACGGGCACCAACTGCTGGGCGTGTTCACCCGCGCCCGGGTTGCCCGCGAGCATTTCAGTAAAATCCTTGCCCGTCGGGCCTATGTGGACGCTATGAACGCCAACGATCTGATTTTCCTGGCCCAACCGGGTGGCCGCGTGTCCGGACGGATCCGCGTACCTGGCGACAAATCGATTTCCCATCGCTCGATCATGCTCGGCTCGCTGGCCGAGGGCACGACGGAAGTCGAAGGTTTCCTCGAGGGTGAAGACGCCCTGGCGACCTTGCAGGCCTTCCGCGACATGGGTGTGGTCATCGAAGGGCCGCACCATGGTCGCGTGACCATCCATGGCGTCGGCCTGCATGGCCTCAAGCCGCCGCCCGGTCCGCTGTACGTGGGCAACTCCGGCACCTCGATGCGCCTGCTGTCCGGCCTGCTGGCAGCGCAGTCGTTCGACACCACCATGACCGGCGACGCCTCGCTGTCCAAGCGCCCGATGAACCGCGTGGCCAACCCGCTGCGTGAAATGGGTGCCGTGGTCGAGACTGGCCCTGAGGGTCGTCCGCCGCTGACCATCCGTGGTGGGCACAAGCTCAAGGCGCTGAACTACACGCTGCCGATGGCCAGTGCCCAGGTCAAGTCCTGCCTGCTGCTGGCTGGCCTGTATGCCGAAGGCACCACCACCGTCACCGAGCCTGCGCCTACCCGTGACCACACCGAGCGCATGCTGCGCGGCTTCGGCTACGCGGTCGAGTCGAACGGTCCGGTAGCCTCCCTGCAGTCCGGTGGCAAGCTCACCGCCACCCGTATCGAAGTGCCGGCGGACATTTCCTCCTCGGCCTTCTTCCTGGTGGCGGCGTCCATCGCCGAGGGTTCTGATCTGGTCCTGGAGCACGTCGGCATCAACCCGACCCGCACCGGCGTTATCGACATCCTGCGCCTGATGGGCGGCGACATCACCCTGGAAAACCAGCGTGAAGTCGGCGGTGAGCCGGTGGCCGACCTGCGCGTGCGTGGCGCCAAGCTCAAGGGTATCGACATCCCGCAAGAGCTGGTGCCGCTGGCCATCGACGAGTTCCCGGTGCTGTTCGTCGCCGCCGCCTGCGCCGAAGGGCGTACCGTGCTGCGTGGCGCCGAAGAGCTGCGGGTCAAGGAGTCGGACCGCATACAGGTGATGGCCGACGGCCTGGTTGCCCTGGGCGTCAAGTGCGAGCCGACCCCGGACGGCATCATCATCGACGGCGGCCAGATCGGCGGCGGCGAAGTGCACGGCCACGGCGACCATCGAATCGCCATGGCGTTCAGCATCGCTTCGCTGCGCGCCAGTGCCCCGATCGTCATTCATGACTGCGCCAACGTCGCCACGTCGTTCCCCAACTTCCTGGCGCTGTGCAAGGAAGTCGGCATCCGCGTCGCCGAAGAGGGCAAGTCGTGAATTCGCAAGCACCGGTCATCACTATCGACGGGCCTAGCGGCTCGGGCAAGGGCACGGTCGCAGGGCTGCTGGCTCGTGAGCTGGGCTGGCGCCTGCTCGACTCTGGCGCCCTCTACCGCTTGTTGGCATTCAATGCCAGCAATCACGGTGTCGACCTGACCAACGAAGAGCTGCTCAAGGCGCTGGCCGCGCATCTGGACGTGCAGTTCGTCGCGGCGGAGCCGGGCAAGCTGCAGCAGATCATTCTCGAAGGTGAGGATGTCAGCAATGCCATTCGCACCGAGACAGTCGGTGCCGGGGCCTCGATGGTTGCCTCGCTGCCGGCGGTGCGCGAGGCGCTGCTGCAGCGCCAGCGTGCTTTCCGTGAAGCCCCTGGGCTGATCGCCGACGGTCGCGACATGGGGACCGTGGTGTTCCCGGACGCGCCGTTGAAGGTGTTCCTTACCGCCAGTGCCGAGGAGCGTGCCCGTCGCCGTTACCTGCAGTTGAAGGGCAAGGGCGAAGATGTTAGTCTGTCGAGTCTGCTAGATGAGATCCGTGCGCGCGATGAGCGCGACACCCAGCGCGCAGTGGCCCCGCTCAAGCCGGCGGCCGATGCAATTCAGCTGGATTCCACGGAGCTGTCCATCGAGCAGGTGCTGCAACGCATCAGAAGCGAGCTCGCCCTGCGCGACCTGGCCTGATGGAGAGGAGGGCCGGCAGGGGCACCAGTCAACGTCCTGTCAGCACTTCTTAACTTAACGAAACCCACATTGTCTGGAATGTGGCTATGGGCGTCTTTTTCGCCCGAATCTACAGGAATTAAAATGAGCGAAAGCTTTGCAGAACTCTTTGAAGAAAGCCTGAAAACCCTCAATCTTCAGCCGGGTGCAATCATCACCGGTATCGTTGTCGACATCGACGGCGACTGGGTTACCGTACACGCTGGCCTGAAGTCCGAGGGTGTCATCCCGCTCGAGCAGTTCTACAACGAAACTGGCGAACTGACCATCAAGGTCGGTGACGAAGTTCACGTTGCGCTGGACGCGGTCGAAGACGGCTTCGGCGAAACCAAGCTGTCCCGTGAAAAAGCCAAGCGCGCCGAGTGCTGGATTGTTCTGGAAGCTGCTTTCGCTGCTGAAGAAGTGGTCAAGGGCGTTATCAACGGTAAGGTTAAAGGCGGCTTCACTGTCGACGTTAACGGCATCCGTGCGTTCCTGCCGGGCTCCCTGGTTGATGTCCGCCCAGTGCGCGACACCACCCACCTCGAAGGCAAAGAGCTGGAATTCAAGGTCATCAAGCTGGACCAGAAGCGCAACAACGTTGTCGTTTCCCGTCGCAGCGTCCTGGAAGCCGAAAACAGCGCCGAGCGCGAAGCTCTGCTGGAATCGCTGCAGGAAGGCCAGCAGGTCAAAGGTATCGTCAAGAACCTCACCGACTACGGTGCGTTCGTTGACCTGGGCGGCGTCGATGGTCTGCTGCACATCACCGACATGGCCTGGAAGCGTATCAAGCACCCGTCCGAGATCGTCAACGTTGGTGACGAGATCGACGTCAAGGTCCTGAAGTACGATCGTGAGCGCAACCGCGTTTCGCTGGGCCTGAAGCAACTGGGCGAAGACCCATGGGTTGCTATCAAAGCCCGTTACCCAGAGAGCACCCGCGTGACTGCTCGCGTTACCAACCTGACCGACTACGGCTGCTTCGCTGAGCTGGAAGAAGGCGTTGAAGGCCTGGTACACGTTTCCGAAATGGACTGGACCAACAAGAACATCCACCCGTCGAAAGTCGTTCAGGTTGGCGACGAAGTGGAAGTCATGGTTCTGGACATCGACGAAGAGCGTCGTCGTATCTCCCTGGGCATCAAGCAGTGCAAGTCCAACCCATGGGAAGACTTCTCCGGCCAGTTCAACAAGGGTGACAAGATCACCGGTACCATCAAGTCGATCACCGACTTCGGTATCTTCATCGGCCTGGACGGCGGCATCGACGGTCTGGTTCACCTGTCCGACATCTCCTGGAACGAAGCCGGCGAAGAGGCCGTGCGTCGCTTCAAGAAGGGCGACGAGCTGGAAACCGTCATCCTGTCGGTTGACCCAGAGCGCGAGCGCATCTCCCTGGGCATCAAGCAGCTGGAAGACGATCCGTTCTCCAACTTCGTTGCTGTCAACGACAAGGGCGCTATCGTCAAGGGTATCGTCAAGGAAGTTGACGCCAAGGGCGCTATCGTGACCCTGGCCGACGACATCGAAGCTACTCTGAAAGCTTCCGAAATCAGCCGTGACCGCGTTGAAGACGCTCGTAACGTGCTGAAGGAAGGCGAAGAGATCGAAGCCAAGATCATCAGCGTCGACCGCAAGTCCCGCGTCATCAGCCTGTCCATCAAGTCGAAGGACGATGCTGAAGAGCGCGAAGCCATCCAGAGCCTGAAAAACGCTCCGGAAGCGGCTGCCGACACCACCATGGCCGCGCTGCTGCGCGAAGCTATGGCCAAGCAGAACTGAGTTCTGTTTGATCGGTAAAAAGGGCGACCCTCGGGTCGCCCTTTTTTGTGCCTGTGATTTCTCGGCAGGTGTGGAGCCTCCGTACCTTGGCCCGATTCCTGGCGGCTTGTCACGACTGTGAACAAATCCTTACCTTGAATTTTTTTGTTTAGTCAAGAACCGGCCTGTTCAAATCGCTCGGAGCGTGCTACAAACTGATTAAGCAATGATCTAGCTGCTTGATAACGAAGGGAAAAATATGACGAAGTCGGAGCTGATCGAACGTATTGTCACCCATCAGGGGCTACTCTCGTCCAAGGACGTCGAGTTGGCCATCAAGACCATGCTTGAGCAGATGTCGCAGTGCTTGGCGACCGGGGATCGTATCGAGATCCGTGGCTTCGGCAGCTTTTCCCTGCACTATCGCGCGCCCCGTGTAGGACGCAACCCCAAGACCGGTCAGTCGGTCAGCCTCGAAGGTAAGTATGTGCCGCATTTCAAGCCCGGTAAGGAGCTGCGTGATCGGGTCAATGAAGATGAGCATGTGACCCATTGAGTGAAAAGGAGCGATTTGATGCGTAGTCTCAAGCGTGCCTTGGCGGTGCTGTTCGTGCTACTGCTGGCGGCTGTGGTGTTGTTCTTCGTGCTGGAGAATCGTCAGGATGTTTCATTGATCATGTTTGGTTGGGTTGCACCGGGTATTCCTGTGGCGGTGCTGGTATTGGCGACTTTGCTTGTTGGGTTGGTTGTCGGTACATTATTTGGTGCTTACGGATCGAGGCGTGAGAGGCACAGGGTGCATCCTGCAGCATCGCATAACAATTAAAAGAATTTTCCTACATATGAAATAGACTTCTCCCTTTGTCGGTGGGGGAGTAATGCGCTAATTTCGTTCTCTTGCTGGACTGGCTGGGGTGTCTTTACGGGGGCGTCAGGGCTGGTCAAGCTGCGACGGATATCTCTCTTGTTCGATTCGCGATGGGCTGCATTCATTTTCTGTTTTTCACTCTTCCTTCAATCTGCTTGAGTATATTTGCTGCTTGCTCAGGTAGGCCTTGCATTGCGCGTAGTGGTGGCTCTTCGTCGAGGCGCCAAACATCTGAATCTACTCCGGCAAGTCAATTGTGATCTATCCTTAAGATGATCGGTTGTGGTGTGTAAGTTTAGGTCGGGCAAGGCAAGGAGTGTCACAAGCTCGCAGCACCTCTCTGCTGGGCTTGGGCGCGTTGATCGGTTCGATGGAACTAAGTTTCGGTTGAGTGCTCCATGAATAGCTAGTCTCATGCATGGGATGGGACATTTCATAATGCCATCTACTATGCTGGGGGATGGTTAAGAATTTGACTTGTGCTCAAGATTACACGGACCCAAGGAATTAGAGAGAAATGCGCAATGAACGTGAGCGCCGGAGTGGTGGTGAATCTGACTTGTTTGACTTGCTTGAGTGGTTGTGGTTGCGAAAATTCACAATATTTCTCGCTGCCCTTGCGGGAGGGGTGCTGGCGGCTATATATGCGTGGATGGTTGCTCCTGTATATGAGTCTAAAGTCATCGTGCAGCCGCCCGTGCAGACTGATATCGCTCGATTAAACTACGGCAGAGGAAATGGAAGTGGCTTAAGTTTGTTTTCGGTCAAGGATGTTTATGGTGTATATGTTCGAAATCTTCAGTCCGAATCCTTGTCTAGAGACTTTTTCTTGAAATATTACCTTCCCAGTCTGTCAAGTCGGGAGCGCGCGGGATCGCAGGATGGACTCTATCGTCTTTTCAAAGAGGCCGTAACTCTTAAGGGGGATGGAAAGGAGGCGTCTGGGCGTTTCACTGTTGTGGTGCGGTCTTCTGATGCTCGGCGCTCAGTAGATTGGGCGCAGGCGTTTGTGGAGATGGCGGCAGCCCGTACAAAACTTGAAGTGATCGAGGATGCTCGTTCGGATGCTCTTGTGCTGGCTGAGAGTCTTGAGCAGCAGGTCGAGATGGCCAGGGAAAGTTCGGCCAGGCAGCGCAAGGACCGCATTGCTCAGTTAAAAGAGGCGTTGAAGGTTGCGCGGGCGGTGAATATTGAGTCTCCGCCTATTGTCTCTAATAGTTTGTATGGTGGGTTGTCAGCCGATGAGGGTGGGGCGCGGCTGTATATGAGGGGTAGCAGGGCTCTGGAGGCGGAGATTGACAACCTGGCGAATCGAGTCTCGGATGATTCGTTCATTGATGGGCTTCGGAAACGTGAGGGGCAAATTAATTTTCTACGTAAACTGAATGTTGCTTCGGAGAATCTGCAGGTCTTTCGCCAGGATGGGGGTGTCGAGTTGCCGGATGCTCCGATCAAGCCTAAAAAGCTGCTCATTGTTGTGTTTGGGGTGATGCTGGGGGTAGTGTTGGGGGTGGTTCTGGCTCTGCTTTTTTATCTGAGAGGGAGTCTGCATCGCTTTAGGTGCAAGAGCGAGTAAATAATTGATTCGTGA
>NZ_JBOBDQ010000051.1:0-42958 GCF_050586565.1 Pseudomonas sp. WC1 | reverse complement strand
CGTGGGAGCGGGCTTGCCCCGCGATGCGTAAGGAGCCGTGATGAAAAGCCAAACCATCCGCCGCTGGTCAGCGATCCACACCTGGAGCAGCCTGGTGTGCACGCTGTTCCTGCTGCTGCTGGCCCTCACCGGCCTGCCGCTGATCTTCCACCACGAGCTGGAACACCTGCTGGGCGATGCCCCCGAACTGCGCGAGATGCCCGCCGGCACCCCGCACCTGGACCTGCAGCAACTGGTGCTCAAGGCCGAGCAACACCGCCCTGGCGAAGTCATGCAGTACTTCGGCTACGAAGAGGACGAACCCAACGGCGTGGTGGCGATCATGGCCGCCACCGCCGGCACCCACCCCGACCAATCGCACACCTTCATGCTCGATGCCCGCACCGGCGAGGCCGTGGCCATGCCGGCGGCCAATGGTGGTTTCATGATGCTGATGCTTCGTCTGCACGTGGACATGTTCGCCGGGCTGCCCGGCAAGTTGTGGCTGGCCTTCATGGGCCTGCTGTTCGTCGTCGCGATCGTCTCCGGCACGGTGCTGTACGCGCCGTTCATGCGCCGCCTGGAGTTCGCCACGGTGCGCCACGACAAGTCGCGGCGCCTGCGCTGGCTCGACCTGCACAACCTGATCGGCGTGGTCACCCTGACCTGGGCCCTGGTGGTCGGCGTCACCGGTGTGATCAGCGCCCTGTCCGACCTGGTGATCGCGGCCTGGCGCAACGACAGCCTGGCGGCCATGGTCGCGCCCTACCGCGATGCCCCGCCGCTCACCGAACGCGCCCCGGCCAGCCAGCTGTTGACGATCGCCGAACAGGCGGCACCCGGCATGCGCCCGGACTTCATCGCCTTTCCAGGCACGCGTTTTTCCAGCGAGCACCACTACGCGGTATTCATGAACGGTGCCACACACCTGAGTTCGCACCTGTTCACGCCGGTACTGATCGATGCTCGCACCCTTGCAGTGACGGCCGTAGGCGACCGTCCCTGGTACATGGATGCGATGGGCCTGTCGCAGCCTTTGCATTTCGGCGATTACGGCGGGCGACCGATGCAGATCCTCTGGGCTTTGCTGGACGTGCTGACAATCATCGTGCTCGGCAGCGGCCTCTACCTGTGGTGGGGCAAGCAGCGCAAACCCAGAGGGTCGCGCGCATGAGCCACAGGTCGCAAGCCACTGTACGCATCTTCGCCTGGCCAGCGTTGATTGCCATACTTGGGCTCCTGGGCCTGTTCGCCGCACTGCTCGGCGACGGTGGCTGGGACATTCTGGCATGGGCCGGCCTGGGTCTGCCGGCCCTGGTGAGCTTGCGCGGGCTGCTCTGGCGTCGGGTGCGCTAGCCCGCTACCACCCCGCAACCGCAGGTATTGCCAAGCATGGGGGTTTTCCTCAACCCAGGACCCGCCCCATGCGCCCCCTCGAACAACTGGAACAGATCGACCGACAGATCAGCGACCTGCTCGGCGGCCTCCCGACCCTTGCCCCTCAGCACCCCATCAACCCCGATACACGCACCTGGCTGCACGGCCAACTGGCCAGCTTCTGGACAACGGCCGATGAGCATGGCGAAACCTCAAGACAAAAGCTGCTGGCACTGCGCAAGGCGCTGATGCTGGCCGAGGTTGAATTGCGCCTGGGCGACCAGACCTTGGCCAACGGGTCAGCCGAGCAGCTGCGGGCGTGCCTGGAACAGCCGCTTCCCTCTCAGCGCAGGCAGCTGCCGCTGGCCAGCAGGCCACAGGTCTATCGCGTGCTGCTCGACGGCATACGGCCCAACTGGCGCAGCTACCTGCCAGGCACACTGATCATCGTTGCCAGCACCGCCGAGGGCCCTATGCTCACGCCTCAGGATGCCGCAGGCATGGCCTTGCTATGCAGCCTCTCACAAGGCATAGAGGCCTTCGACTCCCTTGCCGCACTGCACCAGGAACTTTGCGAACGCCTGGAGGACCCACTCCAGAGCAAGCCTCTGCTGCATCTGTATCCTGACCCACAGGCGGACCGCGTTCGTCGGTCACAGCGCCTGCGCTATGACTGGTACACCGATAGCCTGCTGGAGGCCCAGATCGACAGTGCGATAGAAGCCCAGCGCCAACGCTTGAGTGACGCCGGCTTGTGGAGCAACGGCTCACCCGACCAGCACACCCGAATACATAAAGCCATGCAACTCTGGCACGAAGTCGGCGCCAAACCCATCCTGCTGACACGTTACTCCCGATTACTTGAGAAGAACCTGCCGAACTGGCTGCGCAACACCTCTGCGCAAGGCCTGAGCCATATGATGCAGGCCATGCAAGAGCTGGTGGCAATCGCCGAGCAGGCTGCTGCCCCGGGAGTGCTGAGCCTTAACGACTTCAAGCAACGCAATAGCCTGCTGGCCTGGGCCAACGCACGCCTTCGCGAGCGCCTTAGCCATAACCTGGGGTACGACACAGATCCTCGCGATATCAAGATCAGGGTCGTGCGTGCCCGCCGCACCGGCGCCATCATGCATCCCTTCGCCATCTCATCCTATGTCACCTATGTCGGCATGCGACGCGTGGGCCACGAGATGGTGGAAATGGTCGAAGAAATCAACACGCTCGAAGAGATCGCCCTCAAGAACTTGCCGTGGTTCGATACCGACTACTGGCTTACTGCTCGGGTGAGCCATGCCCACGGCAAAGCCATGCCCGCCGGGCTCACGCCGCAGTATGTCAAGCACATGGTCCGGGAGCTGAACGTAGGTGACAGCTACGCAAAGTACCTGCACACCCAACTTGTCAGTTCCAGAGCGGGCAAATGGCGCCTGACCGCGCACAGCAAGGTCAACCGTGCACGCATGCACGCTGAAGCAGTCAAGGCGCGCTACGCCGGACACTTTGGCGAAGACCCTTTCGAACACGGCTACAACTGGGTGCGCGCAGTGTTGGACCAACCACACAATGCCTTGCGTGCGCCAGTCGCAGGCTACCCGGTCACTGTTCGGCAGCTAAACATCATGGGCCATACCCTGCAGGGCGTGCTTCTGCTCAACAGCACCCCCTACAAGTCTCCGGCATGCGTGCTGTACACCCCGGATGCCCCGGACCGCAGGTCCTGGCGCCGTTTTCGAACAACCCGCGAACTGCTTCGCACGTTGCGCCAACAGCCCACGTTGAGAGCATACGTAGCCCAGCGCCTGCCATTGCTGCCTGCCGCCACGGTGCAACGGCTGCTGGACAAGGGGCGCATGAGCACACATTTGACGACACCCGAGATCAAGGACGACCTTTTCTTCGTCTACTACATCGCCGAAGCCCGGGCGCTGATCGCTCAGGCCGATGCCGACAGCATGACGACCAGGGAAGTGAACGTGGCATCGGTCATGGCGCTGAGCTGGCGCTTACTGGACTTCATCAGCCTCCTGCTGCCGAACCGTGCGCTGCTGGTGCTGTCGATCGGCCGCATGGCAATCGATATTTGGGACGGCGTCGAGGCCTTCAAGCAAGAGGATGTCGAAGGGGTGATGCGGCATGCCTATCAAGCGCTTAGCCACCTCAACGATGCGGGTACCAGTTTTCTTGGTTCCAGAGTGCTACGCCGATCCCTGCGCGGGATCCCCAAACAACCGCCACTGCCACTGCCCGCACGCCTCCAGGTACAACCAGGGAGCAGCCTGCGCTATCGCATAGACGGCATCTACGGTGAAGGTGTATACGAGCAAAGCTCGGCGTTTGGCGGGCACTCACTGTACTTCGTCAAGGACAACGACAACCGCTATTACCAGGTCAGCTTCGACGGCTACCGCTGGCGGGCGATCGACCCTGACCAGCCAGACGTCTACCTGCAGCAACCGCTCAAGCGCAAGTCCGACGGGCAGTGGGTCATAGACTCACCGGTACTTTGGTACGACGGGCTGCCCGACCTGAAGCAGTTACTGCAAGACTGCTACCTGCAGGTGCCTGTGGCCGGCCTGCCACTGAACATCGAACAAGGGCTCTTTGAGGCTGACGATCAGTTGTACCTGGCGCTCGAGAACGGACAGTTGCCGGTGCGTCGCCACCTGCTGCCAGATCATTGCCACTTGCAGATTACTGTCGCCAACAACGCCGGGGTGGTGCCTTGGGCGGTGATGCGTCACGAAAACGGCCAGTGGCTGATACGCGTTCGCCAAGCAGGGCGCAGCAGTGACTGGCTGACACTGCCAGACCAACCACCGCCCGCCCAATGAAAGCCCGGACCAGCTGCCTTACTCGACCAGTTTTGGCAAAAGCCGGTCCAGTCGCTGATGCAAGGCGCTGCCGCTCGGCCAGTTGCGCAGCAACCGTGCCCGGTCACGGGCAAACGCCGGGGCGAAGCTGAGCTGAGTGGCGTGCTGACACATGGCGTCGAGGTCGATCAGCGACCACTGGCCGGCCTGCCAGAACAGGTTATGGCCTTTGAAGTCGCCATGGCTGATGCGCTCGCGGATCAGCTGCTGCATCACCCGTACCAGGGCCTCGACCTGCTCGTCGGGCGCCTCGCCGCTTTCCACATAGGGCGCGAAGCATTCGATCAGGTCCGGCCCGTCGGCGTACTCGGTCACCAGGTAGGCCGTGCTGCGCAGCCCCATCACCCGCTGCTCCAGCACCGCCAATGGCCGTGGCGTGGCAATGTCGAGAAACTCAAGGCGATGCCCCTCGATCCACGAATGCCAGGCCCGGCTCGGGCGCCAGAAGCGCTTGAACCAGTGCGCGGTGTTCTTGATGTTGTAGCGCTTGAGCACCAGCGTGCGGCCACCCACCTCGATACGCGCCACGCTGGCCGCGCCACCGGTCTTGTACAGGTGGCCCTGGTCGATCAACGCATCGGCCTGCTCGAGCACCGACATCAGCGCCTTGACCTCGCCGCGGCGGATGGCGCGCAGGCCCGACAGGTTGCGCGCAACGCTGAACAGCGTGCATTCACGCCCGGCCTTGTCCAGGTAGTCCTTCAGGCGCCAGTTGCGCACCTTGTCCACCTGCTTCTGCAACGCCTCAAGCGGCAACGCATGCTCGGCGTTGGCCAGGATGTAATGCACCAGCGCCTCCTCGATAAAGGGCTCCAGGCGCTTGGGCAACTGGGCGAAGAACACCCCGAGGTTTTCCAGCACGCGCTGACGCGACAGCTGCTGGCCGGGCGTTTCGGCCTTGATGCCGGCGCCGTCGATCAGGTACAGCTGACCGTCCTGGCGCAGCAGGTTGTCCAGGTGCAGGTCTTCCTGCCACAAACCCTTGGCATGCAGGTGTGCGATGGCGGTCAACGCCTCGCCAAGCACCAGGTGCTGCTCGTCGGCGAGCATCGGCAATGATTCCACCTTGGCCCAGGCGTCACCCAGGCTTTCGGCGTGATCGAGGTATTCGAACAACAGCCAGCCACCTTCGCCTTCCTTGAGGCCATCGACCAGCAGGCGCGGCGTGGTCAGGCCCTGATCGGCCATCAGCCGGGCGCCATCGCGTTCGCGCTGGAAGTGGCGGGCGGCATTGCCGCCGACCAGCAACTTGGCCAGGACCTTGGTGCCACGCCAGATGCCGGCGCCGACATAGCGCTGGCCCGGCAGCACGCGCAGCAGGCTGAGCAGCTGCAAGTCGGCGCTGCCTGCGGCGTCGGCGAGGGTGATGGTCAGGGGCAGGCTCGGGCTGCGCCCGGCCTCCTTCAGTTCGGACAGGCGCATCAGCGGGCCTCTTTGTGACGGCGGCGTTGGGTCAGGCGTTGCAGCCAGGTGGAAACCAGTGCGCTGTCCGCCGGTTGCTCCAGGTAGGCGGCCAGCAGCACGCGCACGTCGCCCTCACCCCAGGCGCGGGCACGCCGTAGCAGCGGCTCGAGGTCCTTGACCCGGTCACGCATGCCGAACAGCAGCGGGCGGGTCTTCTCCAGGTCGATCAACTGTGCCTGCCAGCCTTCGCGGCGCTCACGCAGGAAAATGTGCTTGGGGTAGAAGCAACCGTGCATCTGCCCGGCGCCGTGCAGTGTGCGCGCCAGCTGGCCACAGGCCTGGAGGATGCCCTGGCGTTGCGGCGCGGATGTCGGCGGCCAATGGCCGAGCAAATGCTCAAGGTCGGTCCATTCGTCCAGCGCCCGGGTCATGAGGATCGCCCGGTGTTGGCCGGCCTGTTTGCGCTCCCCATAGAAAACCGCCTGCAAGGCCGGGATATCGAGCTTCTGGTAACGGCTGATATTGCGAAACTCACGGGCGAAGGTCGGCTCGCCGAACGGCCGGTGCAGGCTGCGAGTCAGGTAGTCGCTCTGGCGCTTGAGGTAGTACCCCTTGCCCTCGAGCTCGAGGCGGAACACGCTGCTCCAGCCGCCGCGGCCGGTGTTGGGTTCGTCCACGGCGTCAAGTTGCAGGGCCCAGAGCGCCTCGAAGTCGCCCAGTCCGTGCCGTTGCAGCAGTGCCTGGTCGGCACTGGCCAGGTAGTCGGTCATTCCCTTCCCTCGAAAAAGCTCAGCACCTGACGGATGCGCTTCTTGTCGCGCGCATGCAGGCGCGCATGCCCCCGGTACTGCAGGTAGAAGCGCAAGCGCTGGGTCGCCGACAGGTGATACTTGGCGACCTTGTCCAGGCAGGCCAGGTCCTTGATCAACCGGTGGCGCAGCATGAAACCACGCCAGAAGTCGCCCGTCGGGCAATCGATGAAGAACAGCGTGCCCTGGTCATCGACCAGCAGGTTGCGCCATTTGAGATCGTTGTGGGCGAAATGGTGATCGTGCATTACCCGGGTGTGCCGCGCCAGCTGACGGCTGACATGATCGACCCAGGCCGCGTCACGCAGGCGCGGGTCATTGCGCTCGGCCAACGCCGAGAGGTCCTCGGTGCGTGGCAGTTCGCGAGTGATCATCGCCCCACGGCCAAACGCCAGGCCCTGGCGCTCGAGGCCCCAGGCGACCACGTCGGCGGTGGGGATGCCCCATTTGGCGAACTGCTTGAGGTTCTGCCACTCAGCCTTGACTCGCGGGCGCCCCAGGTAGCGGCGCATGTGCTTGCCGGCTCCGGTGTAGCGTTTGACGTAGTAGTTGACCCCGTCCCGTTCGATGCGGATGACCTCGCTCAACGGGTCGCGGGTCAGACGCTCGCCCTTGATGGCGAACACCGCGTCGATACTGCCGAAATCGGCCGCCAGGTGCGCATACTCAGGCGCCAGGTTCCAGCTCGCCATCAGAGTGCGTCCCCGTAACGTTGCTTGCGGTCGTAGAGCTTCTGCGCCTTGCGCTCCAGCCAGGCGAGCAGTGCAGCCTCGTCCTTGAGCACCTGGCGCAACGGGCGCTGGAAGTAGCCGCGCAAAAAGCGCAGCTTGTCGCGACGGGTCAGACCGATGTCCAGGGCCGAGAAATACAGGGCCGCCAGGTCCTTGTCGCGCCAGCGGCGGCTGACCGTCGCCCGAGTCTGGGCACGGTGCAGGTCGATCACCGACAGCCGGAAGTCGTCCGCCGTCACCGGGCGATCGGTGTGCAGCAGGAAGTGGCAGATGTAGCAGTCGCGGTGGTTGACCCCGGCGCGGTGCATGCCGCCGGTCATCTTCGCCACCTCGGCGATCAGCGCGCGCTTCAGGCGGGGCGCTGGCGGCTGCTTCACCCAATCGATGCTGAAGTCTTCCAGGCTGACGGTCGGCGCCAGCTCCTCGGTGACGATGAACGAGTGCTGGGTGGCCGGGTTGCCGCCGCGCTCGCCGTAAGCCACTGCGGTCATGGTCGGCACGCCGACTTCATGCAGGCGCTGGATCGCACGCCATTCCTGGCCGGCGCCGAGCACCGGCAGCTTGGCGCTGAACAGGTTCTTGAAGATCTCTCCCCAGCCTATGCCACGGTGGATCTTGACGAAGAAACCCGCGCCATCGACCTCGGTACGCAGGGTGCGACGGCCTTCCAGCTCGCGGTACACCTCGCCCTGCAGGGCTTCGACGGCGTCGAAGGGGTCACGCCCGGCCCACAGGCGCTTGAACGGTTCGGCCAGTATCAGCTTCATGTGGTTTCCTGCCCAAGGATCACGTCGGCGGCATGCTGCGGCATGCTGTACAGGTCGGCGGTGGCGGCGAATGCCACGCCGTTGCTCGACCAGGATGCACGGGCCGCGGCGTCCTCGAGCATGCGTTGCAAGTAGGCGTTGAGCTGGTCCTGCTCGAACGGCTCGTCCAGCACCAGGCCGCTGTCGGCCTCGGCGATGTAGTGGGCGTAGCCGCACACCTGCGACACCAGCACCGGCAGGCCGGCAACCAGCGCCTCGAGCAATACGGTACCGGTGTTTTCGTTGTAGGCCGGGTGGATCAGCAAATCGGCGCCGAGCAGGAAGCGTGGGATATCGCTGCGCCCCTTGAGGAACTGCACCTGATCACCCAGGCCGAGCGCAGTACTCTGCACCTGGAACAGCTTGGGGTCGTCCTGGCCGATGACCATCAGTTTCGTGCGTTTGCGCAGGCTCGACGGCAGCGCCGCGAGGGCCTTGAGGCTGCGGTCAACGCCCTTGGTCTTGAAGCCCGAGCCGATCTGCACCAGCAGCAACTCGTCGTCGGCCAGGCCGAACTCCTGGCGGAAGGCGGCGCGGATGGCCTCGGCGTCGGCCGGGCGCCGGCGGTCCTGGGAAATGCCCGGCGGCAGCAGGTGGAAACGCGCCTCGGGAGTGCCGTAGTGCTTGATGAACAGCGGCTGCTGCACCTCAGAGATCATCAGGATCTCGGTACGTGCGTCCTTGGCGAACACCGCCCGCTCGTATTCGGCGAAGTGGCGATAGCGGCCCCAGCGGCGGTAGAGGCCGCCGCGCAGGGTCTGGGCCTTGTCTTCGAAGCAGCCGTCAGCGGCGTAGTAGACGTCCAGACCAGGCATCTTGTTGAAGCCGATCAGGCGATCGACCGGGCGCTTGGCCAAGTCTGCGGCCATCCAGGCACTGAGCTTCTCGTTGCGGCGGTGGTTGAACAGCGCCTTGACCGGCGCCACCAGCACCTCGAAGCCCGGCGGAATGTCACCTTCCCAGATCAGCGTGTACACACGGATCTGGTGGCCACGCTTCTGGCATTCGAGGGCGATGCGCATGAAGTCACGCTGCAGCCCGCCAAAGGGGAAATATTTGTAGAGCACAAAAGCCAGTTGCATCAACGAACATCCTCAGCCAGCAGCAGCGCGCTCAAGCGGCCCGCCACATGCTCGGGATTCAGGCGAGTGAAGCACAGCGGCCACTCGCGTTTGAGATCGAACCGGCGCAGGTCCTCGGCGCTCGGTTTGTAGGTGCACTTCTTCTGCAGGCACGGGGCGCAGGGGAAGTCGCTCGCCTGGTGGATCTGGGCGCGTCCGTAGGCACCGGTCAGACCAGGGTTGGTGGGGCCGAACAGGGAGATGGTCGGCACATCCAGGGCGGCGGCCAGGTGGCCCAGGCCGGTGTCGACCGCCACGCAGGCCTTGGCGGCGGCCAGCACACGGGCCACGCCCGCCAGGTTCAATTTGGGCAGCACCTGGCAATTGTTCAAGCCCTGGGCGATACGCTCGGCGCGGGCTTTTTCCGCAGGGTTACCCCATGGCAGCATCACCTGCAGCTTGCGCCGGCCCATGCGCTCGGCCAGCTCGCGCCAGTAAGCCTCGGGCCAGTGTTTGGTGGCCCAGGTTGTGCCATGCAGGAACACCACGTAGGGCGCGGCGGGTGGCAGTTGCAGGCGATTGAGGTCAAGGCCGTAGTTGCCCAGCCCTTCCGGCAGGTCATAGGCCAGGGCCAGGGCGAACAGTTGCCGCACGCGCTCAACGGCATGCTGGCCGACAGCGACCGACAGCCGCCGGTCGTAGAAGCGGCTGGCCCAGCCCTCACGGGCCGAGTAACGGTCCAGGCCGGCTACCGGCGCTTTCACGTAACGGGTCAGCCAGGCCGACTTGACCAGGCCCTGGGCATCGATCACCAGGTCGTACTTGTGCTCGCGCAGGCGCTGTTTGAAAGCCTTCCATTCGCCGCTCTTGAGCGTCTGCCAGATATTCTTGCGCCAGCGGCGGATCGCCACCGGGATCACCTGGTCGACCGCCGGGTGCCAGCTGGGGATCTCGGCGAAACCTTCCTCCACCACCCAGTCGAAACGGATGCCGGGGATGGCGTGGGCGGCGTCGGTAAGCGCTGGCAAGGTATGGATGACGTCACCCAGCGACGACGTCTTGATGATCAGGACCCGCACTCAGTCGACCTCGGCCACGGTATCGATCAGGTCGGAGCCACCCAGGCTGTGCAGGGCGGCGATCACTTTCGCCGGCTCCAGCAGCCGCAGGCAGTTGTAGTGGCCGAAGCGGCACGTGCGGTCGAAGCAGGGGCTGCATTCGATACCGGTGCGCACCACCTCCACCTGGTCGGCCAGCGGCGGGGTGAAGCCCGGCGAGGTCGAACCATACACCGCCACCAGCGGACGGTTGAGGGCGGCGGCCACGTGCATCAGCCCGGAGTCATTGGACACCACGGCGCTGGCGCAGGACATCAGGTCGATGGCCTCGGCCAGCGAGGTCTCGCCGGCCAAATTGCAAGATTCTTCGCGCAGGCCCGGGATCAGCCGATCACGGATCTGCTCGCCCACCGGATGGTCGTTCTTCGAACCGAACAACCACACCTGCCAGCCCTGGCGGATCATCGCCTCGGCCACCTCGGCGTAATGCTCGGCCGGCCAGCGCTTGGCCTCGCCGAACTCGGCGCCGGGGCACAGGGCGAGGACCGGGCGGTCCAGCTCCAGGCCGAACTTGGCCAGGGCGGCCTCGCGGCTGGCGGCCTCGATTTGCAGGGCCGGCCGCGGATACGGCTTGGGCAGTTCGGTACCGGGGGCGTAGGCCAGGGCCATGAAGCGCTCGATCATCAGCGGATAGCGCGCCTTGTCCAGCTTGCGCACATCGTTAAGCAGCAGGTAGCGCATCTCGCCGCGCCAGCCGGTGCGCTTGGGAATGCCGGCGAAATACGGCACCAGCGCCGACTTGAGCGAGTTGGGCAACAGGATCGCCTGGTCGTACTGGCCGGCCAGCGACTTGCCGATGCGCCGCCGCGTGGCCAGCTCCAGCGCGCCGTGGCCGAGCGGGAAGCTCAAGGCCTGGCGCACCTCGGGCATGCGTTCGAGGATGGGCCGGCTCCACTCGGGTGCCAGCACGTCGATCACGCAGTCGGGGTGCTGCTGTTTGAGGCTCTGGAACAGGGTCTGCGCCATCACCATGTCGCCGACCCAGCTGGGGCCAATGATCAGTATTCTCATGCTTTATCCAGAAACATTCGGGGAGGCTGCAGGCTGCGCTACAACCTGGCCTCCCCTCTTTATATTCAGGCTATGTGGCGGACAGTGTACCACCGAGGGCGCGCTGCGCCCTTTTCGCCGCAGCGCGGTCCCGGCAAGCTCAGGTCAACCCAAGCTGCCCCCAGATCCGCCTTACCTCACGGCGCTCCTCGGCGAACTGCGCCGCGTCGATCACCCCGGCCTGCTTCTGCAAGGCCTGGCGGTGCGAGGCCGAGCGGAACGCCTTGTACAGTTCGCGCAGCAGCACGGCGTCGGCGGCGGGCATCAACCCGGCCTGTTCGAGCTCTTCGAGGATGCGGATGTTGTCGGTCCAGCGCAGTATGGCCGGATGGTCGTGGGACCAGGCCAAAGCGGCGTATTGCACCATAAATTCGATATCCACGATACCGCCGGCATCCTGCTTGATATCGAAGGGCTGGCCGGCATCGAAGGCATTGCCCGCAGTGCCTGCGCCGGTGGCCTTGGTGCCCAGGTTGTCGCGCATCTTGGCGCGCATCTCGCTCACTTCGACGCGTAGCTTGTCCAGGTCACGGGGCTGGCCGAGCACCTTGGCCCTAACGCCCTCGAAGGCCGTCGCCACCTGCGGGCAGCCGACCAGCACCCGGGCCCGTACCAGGGCCTGGTGTTCCCAGGTCCAGGCCTCGTTCTGCTGGTAGCGCTCGAAGGCGCCCAACGAGCTCACCAGCAACCCCGAGGCGCCGGACGGGCGCAAGCGCATGTCCACGTCGTAGAGCTGGCCGGAGTTGGTCTGGGTGGTCAACAGGTGGATGATGCGCTGGCCCAGGCGGGTATAGAACTGCGCGCTGTCGATCGGCTTGGCGCCGTCGGTCTCGGCGTTGGGGTCACCATCGTGGATGAACACCAGGTCCAGGTCCGAACCGTGGCCCAGCTCGAGGCCGCCGACCTTGCCGTAGCCGACGATGATGAAGCCAGGGTCGCACAGGCTGCCGTCGCTGCGCTTGGGCTGGCCATGGCGCGCCACGGTCTGGCGCCAGGCCAGGGCCAGTACTTGGTCGAGAATGGCCTCGGCCAGCCAGGTCAGGTAGTCGCTGACCTTCATCAGGGGCAGGTTGCCGCTGATCTCCGAGGCGGCCACGCGCAGGCTGTGGGCCAGCTTGAAGTGGCGCAGCGCCTCCATCTGCTGCTCAAGGTCATCCTCGGGGATGCGGGTGAGCCGCTCACGCAGCTCGGCAGCCAGCTCCGGGGCCAGCGGCGGGCTGAACAGCCGGCCTTCATTGAGCAGCTCGTCAAGCAGCAGCGGGTAACGGGCAATCTGCTCGGCAATCCATGGACTGGCCGCGCACAAGGTCAGCAGACGGCGCAACGCGCCGGGATTTTCAGTGAGCAGCACCAGGTAGGCAGAGCGGCGCGCGACCGCCTCGACCAGGGGCAGCACCCGCTCCAGCACCAGGTCAGGGTTGTCGTGCTCGACCGCCTGGGCCAGCAGACGCGGGATGAAGGCATCCAGGCGTTCA
Organism: Pseudomonas sp. WC1; assembly: GCF_050586565.1. Lineage (NCBI taxonomy): Bacteria > Pseudomonadati > Pseudomonadota > Gammaproteobacteria > Pseudomonadales > Pseudomonadaceae > Pseudomonas > Pseudomonas sp. WC1. The sequence continues at coordinate 30,278 of NZ_JBOBDQ010000051.1, read as the reverse complement.
CGACCGATGCGCTGCATCGAGCGCAGCGTCGGGCTGACACGCAAGGCGTTAAGCCGGCGCAGCGCCTCGGCAGGCTGGTGGAAACCGGCTTCCTGCAACTGGCGCCCGGCGGCTTCTTCATCCTGGGCCTGCTCCCACAGAGGCGACCATTCGCCACCGACTACGAGTTCGCCCGCGGCCTCATCCTCATCCGGATCGGCGATCACCTGACGGAAATGCCAGTCGATCCGCCCACGCCAGTGCATCAGTTGGGCATGGAAGCCATCCCAATCGGCAAAGCCCAGCATGTAGGCGATGCGCGCGCGGTCGGTCGGGTCATCCGGGAGCATCTGGGTCTGGCGGTCGGCGATGGCCTGGATCGCGTGCTCGGTGTAACGCAGGAACTCATAGCCGTCGCGCAGCTCGGCGACCACCGCCGGCGGCAGGTAGCCCTGGCCCTCCAGGGTGGTCAGCACCTTCAGCAGCGGCCGCTGCTGCAGGCTCAGGTCGCGCCCGCCATGGATCAGCTGGAATGCCTGGGCAATGAACTCGACTTCGCGGATGCCGCCGGCCCCCAGCTTGATATTGTCGGCCATGCCCTTGCGGCGCACCTCCTGCTGGATCAGCTGCTTCATGGTGCGCAGCGCTTCGATCGCGGAGAAGTCCAGGTAGCGCCTATAGACGAAAGGCCGCAGCATTTCCTGCAACTGCGCGCCGGCCGCCTGGTCGCCGGCCACCACCCGCGCCTTGATCATGGCGTAGCGTTCCCAGTCGCGCCCTTGATCCTGGTAGTACTGCTCCAGGGCATTGAAGCTGAGCACCAGCGCGCCGGCCGAACCGTACGGGCGCAGGCGCATGTCGACACGGAACACGAAGCCATCGACGGTGACCGGGTCAAGCGCCTTGATCAGACGCTGGCCGAGGCGGGTGAAGAACTCCTGGTTGTCCAGCGAGCGCTTCACGCCCTCGGTTTCACCGCCCTCGGGGAAGGCAAAGATCAGGTCGATGTCCGACGACAGGTTCAGTTCCACCGCGCCCAGCTTGCCCATGCCCAGCACCACCAGGTGCTGAGGCTGGCCGCTGCGGTTGCCGATGGGTGTGCCGAACTGCTGGCAATGGCGCGGGTACAGCCACTGATAGGCCTCGTCAATGCTGGCGTCGGCCAGGTCGGACAGGTCGCGGCAGGTCTCGGCCAACGCTGCCTGGCGGCTCAGGTCGCGCCAGATGATGCGCAACTGCTGGCGATTGCGCTCGCGGCGCAGGTTGCGCGCCAGTTCGTCCTCGCTTTGCGCAGCCTGGGCGACGACGTGGATGTGAGCACGCAGTTGGCCCGGGGTGTATGCCCGGTCCATCGCGCCACTGGCCAGCAGCTCGAACAGCACCGCCGGATCGCGCTGGGCCTGCGCCAGGACGAAGTCGCTGGCGGCGGCAACCTGGTCGAACTGGCGTCGATGCTCGGCGCCCAGGCTGTCCAGGTGCAGATCAGCATGACCGGCCAAGGCATCGCGGAGAAATTGCTGGTTGCGAGCGACCAGTGGTTGGAGAGCGGCAGGCAGATCGAGCGGCAAAGGCAGGCGCATGGTCTATCCTTGATCGGCGTGAAAGAGAGCGGTTGGGGAGGTCAAACGGGGGTTGGACCACGGTTGGACTGTCGTACAAAAGTTGGAAATAGCTGATAAAGCCGAAAAATTGGCAAAACCCATCAAGATTCACCTGCTCGCGACACACCGCCAACCAACATGAACGTTTTTCCTCACAACCCGGGATGCGACCAAACGTCGCATTTGTGTAGTTTTACTACTACGCCCAACGTGCAAAAGCATGAAATGCGAAAGCATTTGTAGTAAAACTACACCGCGCCGGATGACTGTCCGGTAATCCAAGAATTCACGACGTCTGCCCATAAGGCCAGTCGCAAACTCAGGCCATCGATTCTGGTGGCCTTTCCGCCCTGGAGCAAGCCATGCAAGACCTCGATCCAATCGAAACCCAGGAATGGCTGGATGCCCTGGAGTCGGTCCTCGACAAAGAAGGCGAAGACCGCGCTCATTACCTGATGACCCGTATGGGCGAGCTGGCCACCCGCAGTGGCTCCCAGCTGCCATATGCCATCACCACGCCGTATCGCAACACCATCCCTGTCACCCACGAAGCACGCATGCCCGGCGACCTGTTCATGGAACGCCGCATTCGCTCGATGGTGCGTTGGAACGCCCTGGCCATGGTCATGCGCACCAACCTGAAAGACTCGGACCTGGGCGGACACATCTCCAGCTTCGCCTCCAGCGCCACCTTGTATGACATCGGCTTCAACTACTTCTTCCAGGCCCCGACCGACGAACACGGCGGCGACCTGATCTTCTTCCAGGGCCACGCATCCCCAGGCGTCTACGCCCGCGCCTTCATGGAAGGCCGCATCAACGAAGAGCAGATGAACAACTTCCGCCAGGAAGTGGACGGCAACGGCCTGTCTTCGTACCCGCACCCATGGCTGATGCCTGACTTCTGGCAGTTCCCGACCGTTTCGATGGGTCTGGGCCCGATCCAGGCCATCTACCAGGCGCGCTTCATGAAGTACCTGGAAGCCCGCGGCTTCATCCCGGCCGGCAAGCAGAAGGTCTGGTGCTTCATGGGCGACGGCGAGTGCGACGAGCCGGAATCCCTGGGCGCAATCGCCCTGGCCGGCCGCGAGAAGCTGGACAACCTGATCTTCGTCATCAACTGCAACCTGCAGCGCCTCGACGGCCCGGTTCGCGGCAACGGCAAGATCATCCAGGAACTCGAAGGCGTGTTCCGTGGCGGTGGCTGGAACGTCAACAAAGTCGTCTGGGGCCGCTTCTGGGACCCACTGCTGGCCAAGGACACCAACGGTGCCCTGCAGCGCCGCATGGACGAAGTCATCGACGGCGAGTACCAGAACTACAAGGCCAAGGACGGCGCGTACGTCCGTGAGAACTTCTTCAACACCCCAGAGCTCAAGGCCATGGTCGAAGACCTGTCCGACGAGGAGATCTGGAAGCTCAACCGTGGCGGCCACGACCCGTACAAGGTCTACGCGGCCTACCACCAGGCCGTGAACCACAAAGAGCAGCCAACCGTCATCCTGGCCAAGACCATCAAGGGTTACGGTACCGGTGCCGGCGAAGCCAAGAACACCGCGCACAACACCAAGAAGGTCGACGTCGACAGCCTGCGTCACTTCCGTGACCGCTTCGACATCCCGGTCAAGGATGCCGACCTCGAGAACCTGCCGTTCTTCAAGCCGGAAGAAGGTTCTGCCGAAGCCAAATACCTGGCCGAGCGCCGTGCTGCCCTGGGCGGTTTCGTGCCTCAGCGTCGCGCCAAGAGCTTCAGCGTGCCGACCCCGCCACTGGAAACGCTGAAAGCGATCCTCGACGGCTCGGGCGACCGCGAAATCTCCACCACCATGGCCTTCGTGCGCATCCTGGCGCAGCTGGTCAAGGACAAGGACATCGGCCAGCGCATCGTCCCGATCATCCCGGACGAAGCCCGTACCTTCGGTATGGAAGGCATGTTCCGCCAGCTGGGCATCTACTCGTCGGTCGGCCAGCTCTACGAGCCAGTCGACAAAGACCAGGTGATGTTCTACCGCGAAGACAAGAAGGGCCAGATCCTCGAGGAAGGCATCAACGAAGCCGGCGCCATGTCGTCGTTCATCGCTGCCGGTACCTCGTACAGCTGCCACAACCAGCCGATGCTGCCGTTCTACATCTTCTACTCGATGTTCGGCTTCCAGCGTATCGGCGACCTGGCCTGGGCCGCTGGCGACAGCCGCACCCGTGGTTTCCTGATCGGCGGTACCGCCGGCCGTACCACCCTCAACGGTGAAGGCCTGCAGCACGAAGACGGTCACAGCCACATGATGGCGGGCACCATCCCGAACTGCCGCACCTACGATCCGACCTACGGCTACGAGCTGGCGGTGATCATCCAGGACGGCATGAAGAAGATGACCGAAGAGCAGCAGGACATCTTCTACTACATCACCGTGATGAACGAATCCTACCAGCAGCCAGCCATGCCGGCCGGTGTCGAGGAAGGCATCATCAAGGGCATGTACCTGCTCGAAGAAGACACCCGCGAAGCCGCGCACCACGTACAGCTGATGGGCTCCGGCACCATCCTGCGCGAAGTCCGCGAAGCGGCGAAGATCCTGCGTGAAGAATTCAACGTCGGCGCCGACGTGTGGAGCGTCACCAGCTTCAACGAACTGCGTCGCGACGGCCTGGCCGTGGAACGCGCCAACCGCCTCAAGCCTGGCCAGAAGCCTCAGCAGACCTACGTCGAAGAGTGCCTGGCCGGTCGCAAGGGCCCGGTCATCGCCTCCACCGACTACATGAAGCTGTTCGCCGAGCAGATTCGCCAGTGGGTGCCGAGCAAAGAGTTCAAGGTCCTGGGTACCGACGGTTACGGTCGCAGCGACAGCCGCAAGAAGCTGCGTCACTTCTTCGAAGTCGACCGCCACTTCGTGGTGCTGGCTGCCCTGGAAGCCCTGGCTGACCGTGGCGAGATCGAACCCAAGGTTGTGGCTGACGCCATCGTCAAGTTCGGCATCGACCCGGACAAGCGCAACCCACTGGACTGCTGAGGAGTATTTTTAAGTGAGCGAACTCATTCGCGTACCTGACATCGGCAGCGGTGAAGGTGAAATCATCGAGCTGTTCGTCAAGGTCGGTGACCGTATCGAGGCCGACCAGAGCCTGCTGACCCTGGAGTCCGACAAGGCCTCCATGGAGATCCCGGCCCCCAAGGCCGGCGTGGTCAAGGAACTGAAGGTCAAGCTGGGCGACCGCCTGAAAGAAGGCGACGAGTTGCTGGTCCTGGAAGTCGAGGGCGCCGCTGCGGCGTCCGAGGCTCCGGCCGCAGCGGCCCCGGCAGCTGCTCCAGCGCCTGCCGCCGAAGCCGCCCCTGCTCCGGCCGCAGCCCCGGCTGCCGCCAGCGTGCAGGACATCCACGTGCCGGACATCGGCTCGTCGGGCAAGGCCAAGATCATCGAAGTACTGGTCAAGGTTGGCGACACCGTCGAAGCCGACCAATCGCTGATCACCCTGGAGTCCGACAAGGCCTCCATGGAGATCCCGTCGCCTGCCGCTGGCGTGATCGAAGCCGTGCTGTGCAAGCTGGAAGACGAAGTCGGCACCGGCGACCTGATCTTCAAGATCAAAGCCGCTGGCGCTGCCCCTGCTGCTGCTCCGGCACCAGCCGCCGCTGCTCCGGCCAAGGCTGAGGCTGCTCCAGCCGCGGCGCCTGCCGCTGCTGCTCCGGCTGCCGCCCCTGCACCGGTCGCCACCGCGCCGGCCGCCGGCAGCAACGCCAAGGTCCATGCCGGCCCTGCCGTTCGCCAGCTGGCCCGTGAATTCGGCGTCGACCTGGGTTCGGTCGCGGCCACTGGCCCGCACGGCCGTATCCTCAAGGAAGACGTGCAGGTCTACGTAAAGGCGATGATGCAGAAGGCCAAGGAAGCCCCGGCTGCCGGCGCCACTGGTGGTGCCGGCATCCCGCCGATCCCGGCCGTCGACTTCAGCAAATTCGGTGAAGTCGAAGAAGTCGCCCTGACCCGCCTGATGCAGGTCGGTGCCGCCAACCTGCACCGCAGCTGGCTGAACGTGCCGCACGTGACCCAGTTCGACTCCGCCGACATCACCGAGCTGGAAGCCTTCCGCGTCGCGCAGAAGGCCGTGGCCGAGAAGGCTGGCGTCAAGCTGACCGTGCTGCCACTGCTGCTCAAGGCCTGCGCCTTCCTGCTCAAGGAACTGCCAGACTTCAACAGCTCGCTGGCGCCAAGCGGCAAGGCGATCATCCGCAAGAAGTACGTGCACATCGGCTTCGCCGTGGACACCCCGGACGGCCTGCTGGTCCCTGTGATCAAGAACGTCGACCAGAAGAGCCTGCTGCAACTGGCTGCCGAAGCCGCCGCGCTGGCAGAGAAGGCCCGCACCAAGAAGCTCTCGGCCGACGACATGCAAGGCGCCTGCTTCACCATCTCCAGCCTCGGTCACATTGGCGGCACCGGCTTCACGCCGATCGTCAACGCGCCGGAAGTGGCGATCCTCGGTGTGTCCAAGGCGACCATGCAGCCAGTCTGGGATGGCAAGGCCTTCCAGCCGAAACTGATGCTGCCGCTGTCGCTGTCCTACGATCACCGTGTGATCAACGGCGCCGCCGCCGCGCGCTTCACCAAGCGCCTGGGCGACGTGCTGGGCGATATCCGCACCATGCTGCTGTAATAGCTGCACGCTGCCCCTCACTCGAGGGGCAGCACCGTTTTCGAGCTGCCACGCTCGTACCTCAACCCCGCCAATTGGCGGGGCTTTTTTTTATTGGGCCCGCTCCCACCAAGGACCTCGCTTCAGATTTCATCCTGTTGGCCGACAACCTGTTCACAGCATCCCGCATGGCCGCTTGCCAGCCCACGGGACATGATGCAACCTTGCCCGATACGCCGTGCCTCAGGCCGCGCCCCAGTTCAAGCGAGTCTTCGATGAAAAGCCAACCCGATGCCGCCAGCCGTGTGGCGGCCGAGGTCGTGACGCAGCTCCCCGTGCCCTCGCGGCTCGGCATGCTGCGTTTCGAACGGCTGAACGAAGCCAGTTGGGCGATGCTTTACCTCGATCCGGCCTGCGACCGCCAGTTCGGCCTGCCCGCCGCCGAGCTCTGCGCCCTGATCGGCTCGCCCTATGCCAGCCTCATGGAGCCGGAGGCGCGCTACAAGCTGCACGACGAGATCCAGTTGCAACTGGCCCAGCGCGGCTATTACCGGGTGTGCTACACCCTGCACGCCAGCCCCGCGCCACTGCGCCTGCTGGAGGTCGGCGAAAGCTACAAGCAGCACAACCGCCAATTGTTGCGTGGCTACCTGACGGTCTTCGATGACCACCAGCAGGACGCGCCCGACCTCGACGCAAACGACCTGGAATCGCGCAACAACCGCCTGCAGCTGGCCCTGCAGCTGAACCAGCGCGCCCAACAGGAGCAGCTCGAGCACCTGGACCGGGTACGCGCCCAGCAGGACCTGATCCTGCGCCTGGCGCGACAGCGCTACAGCGTCGGCAACTCGCTGCTCGAAGCCGCCGAGCTGATCACTCGCAGCGCCTGCGAGATCTACCGGGTCGACTGCGCCAGCATCTGGTACCTGAACGACCAGCGCCTGGAGCCGATCAGCGCCTGGTACCGCCGCGAACAGCAGCATCGCATGCCCGAAGCGATCGACGCCAGCCGCTTCCCCGACTACCTTGAGGCCCTGCACGCCAGCCGCGCCATCGACGCCCACAACGCCAGCCACGACCCGCGTACCCGTGAAATGGCCGAGTCGCTGTACAGCACCGGCGACAACGCCATGCTCGATGCCAGCATCCGCATCGATGGCCAGGTAGTCGGCGTGCTGTGCCTGGAGCAGACCGGCCAGCCACGTGCCTGGCAGTCGGACGAGATCGCCTTTGCTGGCGAGCTGGCCGACCAGTTCGCCCAGGTCATCAACAACCACAACCGACGCACCGCCGCCAGCGCCCTGCACCTGTTCCAGCGGGCCGTGGAGCAAAGCGCCAGCGCCTTCCTGCTGGTCAACCGCGACGGCGTGGTGGAGTACGTCAACCCCAGCTTCACGGCGATCACCCAGTACAGCACCGAGGAAGTCCAAGGCCACCACCTGGCCGAACTGCCAGCGCTGGAAAACCTCAGCGAACTGCTGTTCGACTCGCCGTCGAGCCTGGCCATGGGCAACAGCTGGCAGGGCGAGTTCAAGAGCCGGCGCAAGAACCTCGAGCCCTACTGGGGACAACTGTCGATCTCCAAGGTGTACGGCGACAATCGCGAGCTGACCCACTACATCGGCATCTACGAAGACGTCACCCAGAGCAAACTGGCCCAGCAGCGCATCGAGCGCCTGGCCTACACCGACAACCTCACCAACCTGGGCAACCGCCCGGCGTTCATCCGCAACCTCGACGAGCGCTTCGCCCGTGACAGCAACAGCCCGATCTGCCTGCTGCTGGTGGACATCGACAACTTCAAGCGGATCAACGACAGCCTTGGCCACCAGACCGGCGACAAGCTGTTGATCAGCCTGGCCCGGCGCCTGCGCAACAGCCTGAGCAACGGCGGCAGCCTGGCGCGCTTCGCCAGCAACGAGTTCGCCGTGCTGCTCGACGACACCAGCCTCGATGACGGCCAGGGCGTGGCCCACCAGCTGCTGCGCACCCTCGACAAGCCGATGTTCGTCGACAACCAGTTGATCAACGTAACCGCCTCCGTGGGCCTGGCCTGCGCGCCAGTGCACGGCAGCGACCCGGCCACGCTGATGAAAAACGCAGGCCTGGCCCTGCACAAGGCCAAGGCCAACGGCAAGCACCAGGTCCAGGTGTTCACCGAAGTGCTCAACGCCGAGGCCAGCTACAAGCTGTTCGTCGAGAACAACCTGCGTCGCGCCCTGACCCAGAACGAACTGGAAGTGTTCTACCAGCCCAAGCTGTGCCTGCGCAGCGGTCGGCTGCTGGGCCTGGAGGCGCTGCTGCGCTGGAACCACCCTGAGCGCGGCATGATCCGCCCCGACCAGTTCATCAGCGTGGCCGAGGAAACCGGCCTGATCATCCCCATCGGCAAGTGGGTGGTGCGCCAGGCCTGCCGCATGAGCCAGCAGCTGCGCGAGGCAGGTCTTGGCAACCTGCACGTGGCCATCAACCTGTCGCCCAAGCAGTTCTCAGACCCGGAGCTGGTCGGCTCGATAGCCGGCATCCTCAAAGAGGAAGCCCTGCCGCCGCACCTGCTGGAACTGGAGCTGACCGAAGGCCTGCTGCTCGAAGCCACCGAAGACACCCACCGCCAGCTCGACGAGCTCAAGGCCCTGGGCCTGACCCTGGCCATGGACGACTTCGGTACCGGTTACTCGTCGCTGAGCTACCTGAAGAAGTTCCCGATCGACATCATCAAGATCGACCGCAGCTTCATCAACGAGATCCCCGACAACCAGGACGACATGGAGATCACCTCGGCGGTGGTAGCCATGGCCCACAACCTCAAGCTCAAGGTGGTCGCCGAGGGCATCGAGACGCCCGAGCAGCTGGCATTCCTTCGCCGCCACCGCTGCGATGTCGGCCAGGGCTACCTGTTCGACCGCCCTATTCCGGGGCGAGAACTGAGCGAAAAACTGCGCCGCTATCCGCGTGGGCCGGTGGACTGACAGCAGCGTAAAGCTCGGGCACTATAGAAGCCATCCAGGCCTCATCGCCGGCAAGGCGGCTCCCACAGTTGAACGTATAACCCTGTGGGAGCCGGCTTGCCGGCGATTGGGCCAACACCTGTCCAACTGAAAAAACACAGAGGAACGGCCATGGTCCTGCGTTCGGAAATCCTGGTGAACAAAAACGTCCTGCCCACCGCGGAACAGGCCCTGCCTGGCCGTGAAACCCCGATGACCCTGCCCGAGTTCCACTACGTGTTCGAAGGCACCCCGCTGCTCGGCCCGTTCTTCGAAGGCGACATCGACTTCGCCATCTTCGGCCTGGGTTGCTTCTGGGGCGCCGAACGGCGCTTCTGGCAGCGCGAAGGCGTGGTCAGCACCGTGGTCGGCTATGCCGGCGGTTTCACCCCCAACCCGACCTATGAAGAAGTCTGCTCGGGCCTGACCGGCCACACCGAAGTGGTGCTGGTGGTGTTCGACAAGAACAAGGTCAGCTACCGCGAACTGCTGGCGATGTTCTGGGAGCTGCACAACCCGACCCAAGGCATGCGCCAGGGCAACGATGTCGGCACCCAGTACCGCTCGGCGATCTACTGCACCTCGCCGCAGCAGCTCGAGGAAGCCCAGGCCAGCCAGGCCGCCTACCAGGCCGAGCTGAGCAAGGCAGGCTTCGGCGAGATCACCACCGAGATTGCCCAGGCGCCGACCGTGTACTTTGCCGAAGCCTATCACCAGCAGTACCTGGCCAAGAACCCGGACGGCTACTGCGGCATCGGTGGCACCGGTGTGTGCCTGCCGCCCAGCCTGCAGGGCAACTGAGCCATGATCCTGTTCCATTCGCCGTTGTCGCCCTTCGTACGCAAGGTGATGATCGTCTTGCACGAGACCGGCCAGCTGGAGCGCGTCACCGTGCAGGGCGTGAACATCAGCCCGGTGAACGGCGACGAGCAGCTCAACCGGGGCAACCCGATCGGCAAGATTCCGGCCTTGCGCCTGGACGATGGCAGTGTGCTGCACGACAGCCGGGTTATCTGCGAGTACCTCGACAGCCAGCATGTAGGCCTGCCGTTGATCCCCCGCGAGGGTTCGGCGCGCTGGCGGCGGCTGACCCTGGTCTCCCAGGCCGATGCGATCATGGATGCTGCGGTGGCTACCCGCTATGAAACCTTCCTGCGCCCGGCGGACAAGCAGTGGATGGGTTGGGTCGAGGCCCAGGGCGAGAAGATCCGTCGCAGCCTGGCCAACCTGGAGCAGGAACACCTGGCGGAGCTGGCCTCGGGGTTTGATTTGGCCGCGATTGGCGTGGCCTGTGCGCTGGGGTACCTGGACCTGCGCCAGCCTGAGTTCGGCTGGCGTGAAAGGCAGCCAGGGCTGGCGGCGTGGTATACCGAGGTGTCGAAGCGGCCGTCGATGGTGGCTACAGCTCCTGTAGCCTGATCCACCGCAATCGCCGCGATTCGTCGCCACGACAAGCCGGCTCCCACAGAGTTCAGCGCAATCCTTGTGGGAGCCGGCTTGCCGGCGATTGGGCTGCACAGCAGCCCCAGCATCAACGCCGTATCACAGGAAACAACTGCCCAATCCTCTGCGCCAACCAGCGCCCGATCTCACGGTCCTCCCTCATACCGCCCTCCCCACCCGCGACCAATCCAGCCGGCGGGTCAGCACCATGAACACACCCAGCAGGCCGAAGCACAGCAACGAGCCCATCAGCAATGCGTAGTCCTCGGCGCTGAGCAGCCCGTAGAGCATGCCGTACAACGCCGCCAACCCCGCCGCAAAGCCCACCCCCCGCCCAAGGCTGCGCAGCACGTGCACCAGATAGAAGCCGATCAGCAGCACACAGCCCGACGCCGACAGCCCATAGGCCAGGCCGAACCCCAGGTGCTCCGACAACGACAGCAGCAGCAGGTAGAAGAACGCCAGGGCCACGCCCACCAGGATGTACTGCACCGGGTGCACGCTGAGGTTCTTCAACACCTCGAACAGGAAGAAGCCGGCGAAGGTCAGGGCTATGAACAGCAGCGCGTACTTGATCGCCCGCTCGCTCTTGAGGTACTGGTCCACCGGGTCGACGAAGCTCACGCCGAACGCCCGGTCGGTGAAGTCAGCGCACTTCTGCGCCGTGGCGCACAGGCGCACCGCCTCTTCCAGGTTGGTGGCGAAGAACGTGGTCTGCCAGTGGGCGCTGAAGCCTTTCTCGTCGATGGCGCGGCGGCTGGGCAGGAAGTTGCCGATGAAGCTTGGGTGCGGCCAGTTGGCGCGCATGTCCACGGTACTGCTGCGCCCGACCGGCAGCACGGCCAGTTGCCCGGTGCCCAGCAAGTCCAAATCGAAGGCATAGGTGAACTCCCGGGCCTGCGGTTCGCTGAACTGCGGCAGGTCCACATGCACGCCGCCCGGTAACCAGTCGACACCGTTGCCGGGCTGGAACGGCAGGCGCTGGTCGTCCAACTTCAGTTCAAGGCTGTTCTCGATGCCGCGGATATCACTGATGCCGACCATCAGCCGCGGCTTGTCGAAGCGATAGTCGTCGTAGTCCTTCTCGATCCCCCAGCGCTCGGGCAGCTTGAAGCGGCCGCTGATCCTGCTCTTGGCATGGAACAAGCGCGCCTGATAGATGCCACGGGCACGCAGCTCGGTATCAACGCCCACATCCATTTCGAAGGTTTCCGGCAAGAAGTACAGCTGGCCATGGACCGTGCTGGTTTCCTGGACACTCTTGCCGTCCTTGTCGATCCAGCGGCGCTCGTACTTGCGATAGGGCACCACCACGACCGGGCCGCTGACCAGCTGGTCAAAGCTGGAGCTCGCGGCGATCTCGCCCAGCACGTTATTGCGCAGTTGCTGACGTTCGTCGATCAGACCGCCGATCAGCAGCAGGGGAATCAGCAGCAGCAGGATCAGCACGGCGATCAGGCCGAGCTTGAAACCTAGGGTCTTGTTCATGGGGTTGGGCTCCGTTTGCGATGCGGGCAGTGTCTGCCCGCTGCGTGGAGCCCTTGGGGAGGGAATGTGGAGATTGTGTGGAGATTCGGGCTACCCGCGCGCATGCCATGCGCAAATCCCTGTGGGAGCCGGCTCGCCGGCGAAAGGGCCGCAAAGCGGCCCCCGGTAACTCAACTGACGCGCCGCGCCGGCAGCCACAACCTCACTCGCACGCCACCCTCGACGTTGTCCACCGCCAGCGCCCCGCCATGCAACTGCATCACCTCGGCCACGAAGTTCAGCCCCAGCCCGGTGCTCTTGCGCCCGGTGCCGGGCCTTGGCAGCGAATAGAACCGCTCGCTGACCCGGTCCAGGGCATATTCGGGGATCGCCTGCCCCTGGTTGAACAGGCTCAATGCCACACGCTCGCCATCGCGCTCCAGCTCGAAGGCCAGCGCGCCTTGCTGCGGAGTGAAGTCCAGCGCATTGTCCAGCAGATTGGCCAGCGCCTGGCGCATCAGGAATGGATCGCACAGCAGCCTGAGGCCCGCCGGAATGCGCTGGCGCACCTGCAACCCGGCACCGTCTATCCTCGTGCCATGGGCCAGCAACAGCTCATCGATCAGCGCCGCCACCGCCACCTGCTGCTCGTCCTCCAGGGCCTGCATCTGTTCGACCCGGGCCAGGTTGAGCAGCCGCTCGATCATCTGCTGCAAGCGGTCGCTCTCGCGCTCGATGTTGCCGGCAAAGCGCGCCCGCTGCTCTTGCGGCATGTCGCCCTGGAGCAGCTCCGAGGCGCCACGGATCGCCGCCAGCGGGCTCTTGAGCTCATGGGTGAGGGTGTGCACGTAGCGTTCGACATAAGCCTTGCCTTCGAGCTGGGTGCGCATGCGCTCCACCGCCGTGGCCAGCTGCAGCAGCTCGCCGCCCTTGTAGTGTGGTAACGCGGCACGCTGGCCCTCGCTGACCGCCTGGGCATAGTGGGTGAGTCGGCGCAGCGAGCGGGTCAACCACCACGACAGCGCCGCACCCACCAACAGGCCGAGCACGATCAGCCCGAGGCCGAGGATCAGCAGGCGCCGCTCGGAGCGGTCGATGTACGGCTGCAGCGAGCTGTTGGGCTTGGCCACGGTGACCACGCCAATGATCTGGCCGCCGTCGAGGATCGGCGCCGCCACATGCATCACCGAGGTGCTTTCATCATCCGGGTCGCTGCGGGTCGAACGTGCGCCGTACTGGCCACGCAGGGTCAGGTAGACGTCGTTCCAGCGCGAATAATCCTTGCCCACGGCCTGGCCGCTGGAGTCGAGCAGGACGATGCCCTTGGCATCGGTCACGTAGATCCGGTGGCTGACCTGGTTTTTCGCCAATCCCCAGATCTGCGCGCTCGGGCGCCGCTCGCCATAGGAAGCCAGCACCTGCGACAGGCGGCTCTGGGTCAGGGTGCCGTTCTTCACATCGTCATGAAGGATCTCGGCCAGCAGGTTGGCGGTGTCCACCAGGGTTTCTTCCGATGACTGACGCACCACCGGGCGGATCTGCTCGCGCACCGTGTTGAGCAGGAAGTAGCCCGCCAGGCCGACGAACAGGAAGTACACCAGGAAAATACGAATCCCCAGGCGCATCAGGCATGCTCCGGGCTGTAGCTGTAGCCCAGGCCGCGGTGCGTCTGGATTGCCTCGGCGTCAGGCGCGACCTGGCGCAGCTTGGCGCGCAGGCTCTTGATATGGCTGTCGATGGTGCGCTCATAGCCTACGTCCGAAGCCACGCCCAGGCCATCGAGCAATTGCTCGCGGCTGAACACCCGGCGCGGTTGCTCGAGCAGGCTTTGCAACAGGCGGAACTCGTGGCGGGTGAGCGCCAGCGCCTGGCCCCGGTAGCTGATGCGCATCGCCAGGGTATCGAGCTGGAACGGCGCGCTTTCACTGACCACTTCAGCCCTGGGCGCCATGCGCTTGAGGATGGCCCGCACCCGCGCCGCCACCTCGCGGGGGCTGAACGGCTTGACCACGTAGTCGTCGGCGCCGATCTCCAGGCCCAGCACGCGATCGATCTCGGCGTCGCGGGCGCTGAGGAACATTACCGGCACCTCGCTGAAACGGCGCAACTGGCGGCAGGTTTCGAAACCGCTGATGTCAGGCAGGCCGATGTCGAGGATCACCAGGTCGGCCGGGCGCAGACGCTGTTGCTCGACGGCGGCGCTGCCGAGAGTCACCCACTCGGTGCTGTGGCCGTCGGCCTGCAGGGCGTAGATGAGGGTGTCGGCGATGGCGGATTCGTCTTCGACGATGAGGATGTGGGGCATCTGAGCGGCAAGCCTCGAGCTGCAAGCTTCAAGTGAAAGCGGATCGCGGCAACTTACACCGATCCGCCGTTTCTTGCAGCTTGTCGCTCGATGCTTGCAGCTTCTGCATCAGCAGCCCGGATTGCCTGCCGTGAACTTCTCGCGCGGATCCACTGCTGCCTTGAACTTGCGCAGGGCCTTGGAGCCGATCAACAGCGGATAACGGAAATTGCTGCGGTCAACCAGGTTGACCTCCACGGTGCGTTTCACATCGCCCAGGCACATTTCCAGGTCGATCACCGGGCGATGCGAGAGCGCTGGCGACTCCTCCTCGTCATCTTCCTCGGCGCGGTTCTTGATCTTGCTGATACGCGACACTTCATGTTCGTAGAGCTTGTCGCTGGCACCCTCGGTCGCCAGGCGGAAGCGCACCCACTCGTTGCCATCACGGGTGAACATCTCGATGTCCTTGGCCGACAGCGAAGCGGTCCAGGCACCGGTATCCATCTTGGCTTTGAGGGTCTGGCCGATCTCCGGCAGCTTGATGTTCTCGTAACGGCCATAGAGCGTCGGTTCGGCGGCCATCACCGGCAGCGCCAGAAGGGACAGCAGGGCAAGCAAGGGTTTCACAGGGCAGGCTTCCTTGAGAGGGGTCAGTGCTTAGACTGTGCGGGCAGGATAGGTTCGTCGCCACAGGTTAAACAACATAATGTGAAACATTTGTCCCAGTTAATGGACGTACGACGTTTGGCTAAGGGCCATACCCTGCTTATCATTGCCAACCGTTCACCTCACACAACAAGAGTCCCCTTATGCGTCGCCTGCTGACCGGCATCCTCACCCTCACCCTGCTGCTGCTCAACACCCTGGTGCTGATCGGCCCGCTGCTGGTCTTCGCCCTGCTCAAGCTGGTGCTGCCGGGCCGTGGCCGCGACTACGCGTCGGCCGCGGTGATGTGGATCGCCGAAACCTGGTCGGAGATTGACAAGGCCATCTTCGCCCTGTGCATCCCCACCCAGTGGGACATCCGCGGCGTCGACACGCTGCGCCAGGACACCTCGTACCTGTGCGTGAGCAATCACCAGACCTGGGTGGATATCCCGGCGCTGATCGAGAGCCTCAACCGTCGCGTGCCGTTCTTCAAGTTCTTCCTCAAGAAAGAGCTGATCTGGGTACCACTGCTTGGCCTGGCCTGGTGGGGGCTGGATTACCCGTTCATGAAGCGCTACAGCAAGGCCTTCCTCGACAAGCACCCCGAACTCAAGGGCAAGGACCTGGAGATCACCAAGGCCGCCTGCGAGCTGTTCAAGCGCCAGCCGGTGACCGTGGTCAACTACCTCGAAGGCACCCGCTTCACCGAGGCCAAGCGCGCCGAGCAGCAATCGCCCTACCGCCACCTGCTCAAGCCCAAGGCCGGCGGCGTTGCCTTCGTGCTGGCGGCGCTGGGCGAACAGCTGGATGCGCTGCTCGATGTGACCATCGTCTACCCGGGCGACAAGGCGCCGGGGTTCTGGGACCTGCTCAACGGCAGCATCAGCCGGGTGATCATCGACATCCGTGTGCGCGAGCTGGACCCGGCGCTGTGCGAGGGCGATTACGAGAACGACCCGGCGTTCCGCCAGACCGTGCAGGCCTGGGTCAACCAGCTGTGGCTGGACAAGGACCAGCGGATCGCGCTGTTGCGCGCGGAGATGCGCTGAACCATCGGCCCTATCGCGGGGCAAGCCCGCTCCCACGATAGGGCCTACAAATACCCCACCAAATCCCGATTAAAATCCAGATTAATAATCGACATAAGGAACTCTTTGTTTGTCACCACCCACCTGAGTGGATAAAAATCGATCAACCACAACTACAAGAAAAGCCAGGATCGATCGATGGCCAACCCTCCCTGCTCCGCCCCCGCGCAACTGCGCCGCGTCCTGGGCCTGCCCGCCCTGGTGTTCTTCGGCCTGGTGTACATGGTCCCGCTGACCATCTTCACCACATACGGCATCGTCACCGAACTCACTGGTGGCCGCACCGCCGGTGCCTACCTGGTCACCCTGCTGGCCATGCTGTTCACCGCCACCTCCTACAGTTTCATGGTCAAGCGCTTCCCGGTCGCGGGCTCGGCGTACTCCTACACCAACATGGCCTTCGGCCCCAACGTGGGTTTCCTGGCGGGCTGGTCGCTGCTGCTCGATTACCTGTTCATCCCGATGATCAATTACCTGCTGATCGGGCTGTTCCTCAATATCGCCTTCCCGGCCATCCCGGCCTGGGCCATCGTGCTGGCGGCCATCGCCGTGGTGACCGTGCTCAACGTGGTCGGCATCCACTCGGTGGCCAAGACCAGCAACCTGATCGTCGGCGCGCAGATCGTCTTCATCGGCGTGTTCGTCGCCCTTTCCTGGCAGGGCCTGGTTGGGCAGCCGGTGGACCTGCTGGCGCCGCTGCGCGGTGATGGCAGCGCGCCGGGCTTCGGGGCCTTGATGGCGGGGGCGGCGGTGCTGTGCCTGTCGTTCCTCGGCTTCGATGCCGTGTCGACCCTGGCCGAAGAGTGCAAGGACGCCCGCCGCGACGTGCCGCGGGCGATCATCCTCACCACCCTCGGCGCCGGGCTGCTGTTCACCGTGCTGGCCTATGTCAGCCAACTGGTGCTGCCGGGCAGCACCTTCGCCAACACCGATGCCGCGGCCAACGAAGTGATGATGAAGGCCGGCGGGCAGTTCCTCGCCAACTTCTTCACCGCTGCCTTCGTTGCCGGCAGCCTGGGCTCGGCGCTGGCCTCGCAGGCGGCGGTGTCACGCATCCTGTTCACCATGGGCCGCGACCGCGTGCTGCCGCAGCGCAGCTTCGGCTACCTGTCGCTGCGCTTCGGCACGCCGGTGTTCGCCACCCTGCTGGTGTCGGCGTTCTCGCTGCTGGCACTGGTGATCGACCTGGCCACCCTCGCCTCGCTGATCAGCTTTGGCGCGCTGGTGGCGTTCTCGGCGGTGAACCTGGCGGTGGTGAAGACGCACCTGATGGATCACGCCGGACAGCGCACGCCGCTGGGCCTGTTGCGCTACGGCGCGGTACCGCTGGTGGGGTTGAGCCTGACCTTGTGGCTGTGGACCAGCCTGTCGGCGCTGACGCTGGTGATCGGCTTGTGCTGGTTTGCCCTGGGGCTGGCGTACCTGGCGGTGCTGACGGCCGGTTTCCGTCGGCCGGTGCGGTTGGTGGATTTCTCCGAGACCGCATAGTCCCACACATTTCCTGTAGGAGCGGGCTTGTCCCGCTCCTGCAAAATCTTGGATCAAACCGACGGGGTGGCTACCGCTGGGTTACCCCACAAACTCCCCAGGTTCTGCAGCAACGACCCGGCAATCCCCTGCTGCCCCAGGTACTGCAGGATCAACGGCGCGAACTGGCCGATCATCCCGGTATCCATGCCCAGCGCCTTGAAGGCGTTGTCCAGGTCATTGCGGTTCTCGACTTCACCGCCCAGCGCATTGCTCAGGGCCGAGCTGTTCTTGTCATTGCCCAGCAACTGCCCCAGCCCGTTCAGCCCACCCAGCGCATTGTTGCCCGACAGCAGGTCGAGCCCCGGCACAGCCTTGGTCAACTGCCCGTAGTCATCGCCGCTGAGGCTGTTGCGCGCCAGGCCCAACATGGCCCCGGCGCCGCCGATGGCCTGCTCGGGGGTGATTTTCAACTCGCTGCCCAGCGTATTGAGCAGGTTGGCCTGGTCGGCTGGCGCTTGCCCCTGTGCCTGCGGGTTCTGGTTCTGCATGGCCGAAACGGCATTGGCCGCATCGCTGAGGTTGAAGGCGAACACCGGGCTTGCGGCCAGGGTCATCAGGGTTGCCAGGGTGAATGCTTTCATCGGGAGGGACCTCGTCGGCCGGAATGGCCGGGAAACGAGGGGTTGGACTGGAGCGCCAAAGGTTTGTTCCGGGCCGGCCATCGGTGTTCATCCCAGGGCCCAATCGCTGGCAAGCCAGCTCCCACAGTGGATTGCGCAATAGTCTGAGCCTTGCGCTGTCCCTGTGGGAGCCGGCTTGTCGTGGCGACGAACCGCGGCGATGGGCCGCACAGCGGCCCCGGCTATTTCAGCCCGGCTGATAAAAGCCCGAGGCAGGCACCTGCTTCAACGCCCCCACCAGCGCATCGACCTGCCCCCAGGCGACGGTCAGATGCTGCAGGCTCGACGCCTGGAGCTGCTTCAGATCGCCTTCGGTCGCCAGTTCCTGCGCGTGGTAGCCGTCGGTATAGGCGATGAACATGAAATGGCAGACGTTCATCAGCACTTCCTCGATGGGCACGGCGCCTTCGAGGATGGCGGTGGAGAGGGATTGGCCGGGTGGGAGTTGGAATTTGGCGTGGAGGTCTTCGGGTGGGTCGGGGACGATTTTTTTCATCGAGGCACCATGCTGTGTTGAGTGCCACCCGTCCGCTTCCACACATCAGGGTGACAGCTGTACACGGGGTGGAAAGACCGGTGCATGGTGAACCCGGCAGGCCCAGGGACCTCCCGCGTACAGCCGTCATGACGACAACCATGCTAACCGCCGGGTTTCCACGCCCGATCGCTGAACCGACAACGACCGAGCAAGCCTAGTAGGCAGGATTTCTCCGGACAATCAGACGTGCATCGACAGATTGCGTAGGGTATTTCCTTAAACCTCATCGAGTCAGTGAGATACGTCCTGTGCGTAAGTAGGACCCTTCTGCGAACCTGACATTTTTGCCAGTTGCTGAGCACCACCCTCCGTCGCAGAGTTATGCAAAGTCGAGCCAACGCTTGGGGATGGGACATGAAACAAGGACTCAAAAAAACCTCAACAGTGATACTGGCAACAGACAGGCAGGGGTCTGTACTACAGCTGCATAAGCCGCAGGAGCAACACCCATACCCGTATACGGTATTTGGCTACGATCCTTTCAATGGCACGACCCGCTTGCTGGGCTTCACCGGCACACACCGTGAAAAAAATGGTGCTTACTTATTGGGCAATGGTTACCGCGGTTATAGCAGTGAATTAATGCGTTTCAACTCGCCCGACAGCTGGTCCCCATTTGCGCGAGGAGGCCTGAACACCTACGCCTACTGCCAAGGTGACCCTATTAACATGACAGACAGATCCGGGCACACGCCCAATATTTCGGGCAGGGTAAATACAGCATGGAAAATTGACAAGTCGACAGGTTGGCACGCACTACTACTCAACAATAAAGTAGTCGACAAAATCATAAATAATCTACCTGTCACCGAAGCCAGAGATTTTAAATCAATTGCAGGTAAAACACAGCTTGCCGCCACACGCTCATCAAACAAAGCTGCCTTCAACAACATTACAATCGATAACTATATGAATATTCATGACACCATTAACGAAGGCACACTTGACATCAATGGCGTTTCACTCGAATCGGCAGAAAACCGCATAGTCGAACTTCACATTCAACATTTAAAAAGTCTGCAGGGTGATGATGATTCCCTCCCTAGTGGACGAGATGGGCGCCGCCGTGCAATAGGGCGAAAAACTATTGAACATCGTGAAGATAGCCTTGACAGGCTTGCCGAACATAATGAACGCGTTCAACGCGCACGGGACCGACGCGACAACCCATAGTTACCATCTTACTTTCGAGCTTTACTAGCGAGCAGGATTCCCATGGACAATCAGACGTAAATAGACAGGCTGCGCAGGGTATTCCCCAGGGGATCTTATGGCCAGCGAGAGACAGCTTAATAACTTAATGATAAATAGTAAATTCCAGCTAAACCAACATTGGAGCCACCATGGAAAAGCAGTCTAAAAACACCTCCGGGATGGTACTTCTGGCAACAGAGGTGCCAGGAACGGTTCTATACTACCTTGCCAACGATGAGCCTAAAACATTTTCATATATGGCGTACGGCCATGATCCACTCGATTGCAGAAGAAAGCCTTCGGTAGGTTTCAATGGCCAGCTTCGTACGGCTTTAGGCCTCTATTTACTGGGGAACGGGTACCGCACCTTCAGTCCGGTGTTGATGCGCTTCCACTCACCAGATAGCTGGAGTCCGTTCGGCGAGGGAGAGATGAATGCGTACACTTACTGTTCCGGAGACCCCATCAATAACTCAGACCCCACCGGACACATGAACGTACGGAAAACCATAGAGCAAAGAAAAAAACAGTTTAACATGCAGATCCCTGGATTAGACTATAATACGATCAGTTCAGAGTTCTTAAATAGCCGACCCGAAAAATCCACGAGCATGCCAACTGAAGCCCGGCAAAGTGAAATATACGAGCTTTACCAAAATCCTTATATGCACTACTCACGCAGACAACTTACCATCATTAAAAAAGGCATCTTGAACGCTAGAAACATCACTGACCAACAATGGAATACACCTGAGCTGATCACTCAAAACTGGCAAGCCATAAAGCACTCTGAGAAAATGCTAAACCTCGTAAACAAAGCCTTACCGTATACGGGTAACATCGGCCTTGTCTCTGCGCCAACCTTTGAACAGGCGACAGCAAACGCAATCACTGAAATGAAAAATAAGCAGAAAATATATGACCTAAAACTTTCCAGTTCATATGAAGCGCTCCGAAGCGAGACTTGACCACTCTACCTACTCCATCGCTCCAGCATCAAACACAGCAAAGCAACGCTCGATCCCTGAGCGTTGCTTATCATCTGTCAAACTGCGCTAAAGGTCCTGTGCGGATCAATCACAAACTTCTTCGGCACCCCCGCATCAAACTCGCCATAGCCCTCCGGCGCCTGATCCAGGCTGATCACCTGTACCCCTACCACTTCGGCGATATTGATGCGGTCCCACATGATCGCCTGCATCAGCTGGCGGTTGTACTTCATGGTCGGGGTCTGCCCGGTGTGGAAGCTGTGGGACTTGGCCCAACCCAGGCCGAAGCGAATGCTCAGCGCGCCAATCTTGGCGGCGGCATCCACCGCGCCCGGATCCTCGGTCACGTACAGGCCCGGAATGCCGATGTTGCCGGCCACCCGGGTCACTTGCATCAGCGAGTTGAGCACGGTGGCCGGGGCTTCGTGTTTGGCGCCTTCATGGCCATGGCCACGGGCTTCGAAGCCGACAGCATCGACGGCGCAGTCCACTTCCGGCTCGCCGAGGATATCGACGATCTGCTCGTGCAGCGGGGTGTCCTTGGACAGGTCGACCACCTCGAAACCCTGGGACTTGGCATGGGCAAGGCGCGCCGGGTTGAGATCGCCGACGATCACACAGGCGGCGCCCAGCAGGCGGGCGGACGCCGCGGCGGCCAGGCCGACAGGGCCGGCACCGGCGACATACACCGTGCTGCCCGGGCCAACGCCAGCAGTGACGGCGCCGTGGTAGCCGGTGGGCAGGATGTCGGACAGGCAGGTCAGGTCGCGGATCTTCTCCATGGCCTTGTCGCGGTCCGGCAGTTTCAGCAGGTTGAAGTCGGCGTATGGCACCAGCACGTATTCGGCCTGGCCACCGGTCCAATCGCCCATGTCGACATAGCCGTAGGCGCCGCCGGCGCGGGCCGGGTTGACGGTGAGGCAGACACCGGTGTGCATCTCTTTGCACGAACGGCAGCGGCCGCAGGCGACATTGAACGGCACCGATACCAGGTCGCCGATCTTCAGGCGCTCGACGTCACGCCCCATCTCGACGATTTCACCGGTGATTTCGTGGCCCAGCACCAGGCCGACCTGGGCGGTGGTGCGGCCGCGGACCATGTGCTGGTCGGAGCCGCAGATATTGGTGGAGACCACCTTGAGGATGACACCGTGCTCGATCTTCTTGCCGCGCGGGTCCTGCATCTTGGGGTAGTCGATCTTCTGCACCTCGACCTTGCCCGCGCCGAGATACACCACTCCACGGTTACCAGACATGCTTCTTACCTCGCTTGATTTGTATTTATGCAGCGGTGGTGGAAAGCGCCGCCTTTCCGTGGGCGGCCTGTGTTACTGGAATGAGGGGATTGTGGGCTTGATGGGGGATGGGGCGGTGACTGGATGCGACAGGGGGATGCCTGTTTGCGGCGGACATCGCTGGGGCCGCTGCGCAGCCCATTCGCTGCGGTTCGTCGCCACGACAAGCCAGCTCCCACAGAGGTGCGCGCACTGTACCTGTGGGAGCTGGCTTGCCAGCGAAAGGGCCGCAAAGCGGCCCCAGCGATCTATCAGAGAACCACGGTGCGATTGGCGTTGAGGAACACCCTTCTTTCGATGTGATACCCCACCGCCCGCGCCAGGGTCAGGCACTCGATGTCCCGCCCCTTGGCGATCAGGTCTTCCGGATAGTGGCTGTGGTCCACCACCTCCACGCCCTGGGCGATGATCGGCCCTTCATCCAGGTCGTTGTTGATGTAGTGCGCGGTGGCACCCACCATCTTCACGCCCTTGTTGTAGGCTTGGTGATACGGCTTGGCGCCCTTGAACCCAGGCAGCAGCGAGTGGTGGATGTTGATCGCCCAGCCATCCAGCCGCCGGCACAGCTCGGGCGACAGCACCTGCATGTAGCGGGCGAGGATCACCAGTTCGGCGCCGCTCTCCTCGATCACCTGCAGCACCTTGCGCTCCTGCGCCGGCTTGTCGTTGGGGTCGAGGGCGAAGTGGTAGTACGGAATCTTGTGCCAGTGCGCCAGGGGCTCCAGGTCGGGGTGGTTGGACACCACCGCGACCACGTCCATCGCCAACTGGCCAATGCGTTGGCGGTACAGCAGGTCGTTCAGGCAATGGTCGGCCTTGGACACCATGATCACCACCTTGGGGCGGTGGTTGGGCGCGGTCAGCTCAAAGGCCATGCCGAAGGCTTCGCTGCGTTCGGCGAGGCCGGCGCGGAAGCCCTCCTCGTCGAAGCCGTCCGCGGCGCGGAACTCCACACGTATGAAGAACCGCCCCGACAGCCGGTCATCGAAGGAATGGTGCTCGGTGACGTAGCAGCGCTGCTCGTAGAGATGACGCGTCACCACATCGACCGTGCCGAGCATGCTCGGGCAGTCGGCGGTGAGAATCCAGGTGTCCGGTGCCCGACTCATGGTGCTGCTCCTTACGCTTCGATGGCCAGGCCGTACTCGGCCGATGCGTCCTGCAGCCACAGCCACCAGTAGTCGGAGAAGCTGCGGCGAATCACCAACTCCCAGGTGTCCTCGGCGGTACGGCGGATCACCAGTTGCGACTTGGCGAACACGGTGCCGACGGCCTTGCCAACCGGGAAGTTGTTCGGGTGTACATCATAGCTGGTGGATTTCATCAGCACGTCGCGCACGTTGGGGCCGCGCAGCTCGAGCAGGGTCTGCCCGCCGGTGACGTTGACCACCTGGATGTGCTGGCCGTCGAGGGCATCGCGCAGCTTCTGCTCGACGGCGAACTCCTGGCCGCCGGGGACGATCAGCAGCCACTCGTCCGGGCCGACCCACTGCAGCGACATCTCGCTGTTGGCGACCACGGTCAGGGCCACCGGCAGCTCCAGGCCCAGGGCCTTGTGCACGCCGCCGGCAAAGGCCTGGTCATGGCCGTCGCCACGCAGGGTCAGGTGGCCGAGGAATTTCTTTTCGCGCAGGGTCACGCCTGCGTTCTTGCGGCCCTTGCCGACCAAGCTGGCCAGGTCGGCGTGGTGCAGCGGCGACTGAGCCTTGGCTTCAGGGCCTGGGTTTTGCTGGAAGACGTTGATAGCGCTCATTTCTTACCTGCCTTGAATTCGTGTTCGTCGAAGCGATGCAGCAACTGGATGGATGCGCTGGCCCCATCGCTGGCAAGCCAGCTCCCACAGGGACCGCGTCGACCTCAAGAACTGCATCGAACCTGTGGGAGCCGGCTCGCCGGCGAAGGGCCTGGCCTGCCTCCACAGGACCCGGAATCAAACGTTCTGCCGCTCACCCTTCGGATCGAAGAACACCGAAGACACGATCTCGGCCTCGATCACGCTGCCATCGGCCTGCGGCGAATAGACCCGCTCGCCCAGGCGCTTGAGGCCGCCCTTGACCACGCCCATGGCGAACGAATAGCCCAGGGAGTTGGCCGCGTAGCTGGAGGTGACGTGGCCGACCATGTCCATCGGGATCGGCTGCTTGGGGTCGAACACCAACTGGGCGCCTTCCGGCAGCCAAACGTTCGGGTCCACGGGTTTCAGGCCCACCAACTGCTTGCGGTTCTCGCGGGTGGTGTCCTCGCGGTTCATGCCGCGCAGGCCGATCCACGAGAAGGCTTTGTTGCGGCCCACGCACCAGCTCATGTTGAGGTCGTCCGGGGTCATCGAGCCGTCGGTGTCCTGGCCGACGATGATGAAGCCCTTCTCGGCGCGCAGCACGTGCATGGTCTCGGTGCCGTACGGGGTCAGGTTGTACTTTTTGCCCGCCTCGACGATCTGTTCCAACACGCCCATGGCGTAGTTGGCCTGGACGTTGATCTCGTACGACAGCTCGCCGGTGAACGAGATGCGGAACACCCGCGCCGGCACGCCGCCGACCAGGCCTTCCTTCCAGCTCATGAACGGGAAGCCGTCCTTGTCCAGGTCGATGTCGCTGACGTCGGCCAGCAGCTTGCGGCTGTTGGGCCCGGACAGGGTCATGGTCGCCCAGTGGTCGGTGACCGAGGTGAAGAACACCTTCATTTCCGGCCATTCGGTCTGGTGGTACAGCTCCAGCCACTGCAGCACGCGAGCGGCGCCGCCGGTGGTGGTGGTCATGATGAAGTGGTTGTCGCCGACGCAGGCGGTCACGCCGTCGTCGAAGACCATGCCGTCTTCCTTGCACATCAGGCCGTAGCGGGCCTTGCCCACGTCGAGCTTGGTCCAGGCGTTGGTGTAGATGCGGTTGAGGAACTCGCGGGCGTCAGGGCCCTGGATGTCGATCTTGCCCAGGGTCGAGGCGTCCAGCAGGCCGACGCTGTCACGCACGGCCTTGCACTCGCGGGCCACCGCGGTGTGGATATCTTCGCCGGGCTTGGGGAAGTACCACGGGCGCTTCCATTGGCCGACGTCCTCGAACTCGGCGCCGTTCTTGATGTGCCAGGCATGCAGGGCGGTGAAGCGCACCGGCTCGAACAGGTGGCCGCAGTGCCGGCCTGCTACCGCGCCGAAGGTCACCGGCGTGTAGTTGGGGCGGAACATGGTGGTGCCCATTTCCGGGATGCCGATCCCGAGCGAACGGGCGGCGATGGCCAGGCCGTTGATGTTGCCCAGCTTGCCCTGGTCGGTGCCGAAGCCCAGGGCGGTGTAGCGCTTGACGTGCTCGACCGACTCGAAGCCTTCGCGGGTGGCCAGCTCGATGGCCGCGGCGGTGACGTCGTTCTGTTGGTCGACGAACTGCTTCGGCGCACGGGCGGTGCCTTTGTCGTGGGGCACTTGGAACAGGGCCACGGTGGCCTCTTCCTTGCGCGCCAGGGTTTTCGGCAGGGTGCCGACGCTGGCCTTGAAGCCGGCCTCGGTGGCAGCGCGAACACCGCCTTCGAAACCGTCGGCGATCACGTCACCAAGGGCATAGACGCCGTTCACGCCACCGACGCACACGCGTTTCTGCGGGGCATCGCCCGGCACGAAGCCGAGGATGTCTTCACGCCACACCGGGCGACCGCCCAGGTGCGAGGCCAGGTGCACCACCGGGCTGTAGCCGCCGGAGGTGGCGATCAGGTCGCAGTCGAGGGTTTCACCAGGGCTGGTGACCTTGTGCGCCTGCACATCGATGGCGGCCACGCGGGCGCCGGTGACGTGCTTGCTGCCCTTGGCCTCGATCACGGCGCTGGAGGTGAGGATGCGAATGCCTTTGGCGCGAGCCTCTTCGACCAGCGAGCCACGCGGGTTGTGGCGGGCGTCGGCGATGGCGACCACTTGCAGGCCGGCATCGTGCCAGTCCAACGCGGCACGGTAGGCGTGGTCGTTGTTGGTCGACAGCACCAGCTTGCGGCCCGGGGCCACGCCATAGCGGCGCACGTAGGTGGATACGGCGCCAGCCAGCATGTTGCCCGGCAGGTCGTTGTTGCCGTACACCAATGGACGCTCATGGGCGCCAGCAGCCAGCACTACACGATTGGCACGTACACGGTGCACGCGCTGGCGCACCTGGCCGATCGGGGCGCGGTCACCAAGGTGGTCGGTAAGACGCTCGTGGATGGTCAGGAAGTTGTGGTCGTGATAGCCATTGACCGTGCTGCGTGGCAACAGGGTGACTTCCGGCAGCGACTCCAGTTCGGCGACAACGGCGTTGACCCAATCGGAGGCTGGTTTTCCATCGAGGGTTTCGCGGCTGTCGAGCAAGGTGCCGCCGAACTCTTCCTGCTCGTCGGCCAGGATCACCCGGGCACCGCTACGGGCAGCAGCCAGCGCGGCGGCCAGGCCGGCAGGGCCGGCGCCGACGATCAGCACGTCGCAGTGCTGGTTCATGTAGTCGTAGCTGTCCGGATCATTCTGCAGCGGCGCGCGGCCGAGGCCCGCCGCCTTGCGGATGTACTTCTCGTAGGTCATCCAGAACGACTTGGGGTACATGAAGGTCTTGTAGTAGAACCCGGGCGGCATCATGCTGCCGCCGACCTTGCCGATGATGCCCATCATGTCGTTGTTGACGTTCGGCCAGCCGTTGGTGCTGGTGGCCACCAGGCCTGCGTACAGGGCCTGCTGGGTGGCGCGCACGTTGGGGATCTGGGTAGCTTCGCTGGCGCCGATCTGCAGGATCGCATTCGGCTCTTCGGTACCGGCGGCGATGATCCCGCGGGGGCGCGAGTACTTGAAGCTGCGCCCGACGATGTCGACACCGTTGGCCAGCAGCGCGGCGGCCAGGGTGTCGCCGGCATAGCCCTGATAGGTCTTGCCGTTGAAGGTGAAATTCAGCACCTTGCTGCGGTCGATACGGCCGCCGCTGGCGAGGCGATAGGTCTGGCTCATACTTTTTCCCCTTGGCCCTTGGCGGTCGCTGGCGCGCTGCTCTGTTTCGAGGCGGCGGTGACCTGAGGCTTCTCGCCGATCTTGTAGGTTTCCAGAATCTCGTAGGTCACGGTGTCGCGGGTGACGTTGAAGTACTGGCGGCAGCCGGCAACGTGGTCCCACAGCTCGTGGTGGATGCCACGCGGGTTGTCGCGGAAGAACATGTAGGTGCCCCACTCCTCGTCGGAGCAGGCGTTCGGGTCCAGCGGGCGGGCGATATGCGCCTGGCCGGACGCGTGGAATTCTTCCTCGGAGCGCAGCTCGCCGCAGTGGGGACAGAAGATGTGCAACATGACGGTTGTCTCCGGGGTCAGTGGGCGACGGCAGCGGCGCCGTGTTCGTCGATCAGCGCGCCGTTGTAGAAACGGTCGATGGAGAAAGGCGCGGCCAGCGGGTGCATCTCGCCCTTGGCCAGGCTGGCGGCAAACACGTTGCCCGAGCCCGGGGTGGCCTTGAAGCCGCCAGTGCCCCAGCCGCAGTTGAAGAACATGTTCTTCACCGGGGTCTTGGAGATGATCGGGCAGGCGTCGGGGGTGGTGTCGACGATGCCGCCCCACTGGCGATTCATGCGCACGCGCGAGAGGATCGGGAACATCTCGACGATCGCCTGCAGGGTGTGCTCGATGACCGGGTACGAACCGCGCTGGCCGTAGCCGACCCAACCGTCGATACCGGCGCCGATCACCAGGTCGCCCTTGTCGGACTGGCTGATGTAGCCGTGCACGGCGTTGGACATGATCACGCTGTCGATGATCGGCTTGATCGGCTCCGATACCAGTGCCTGCAGCGGGTGCGACTCCAGCGGCAGGCGGAAGCCGGCGAGCTTGGCCATGTGCCCGGAGTTGCCTGCGGTGACCACGCCGACGCGCTTGGCGCCGATGAAGCCCTTGTTCGTTTCAACCCCGATCACGGCACCGTTCTCCTTGCGGAAGCCGATCACCTCGGTCTGCTGGATCAAGTCCACGCCCAGGGCGTCGGCGGCACGGGCGAAGCCCCAGGCCACGGCATCGTGGCGGGCCACGCCGCCACGGCGCTGCACGGTGGCACCGAGGATCGGGTAGCGGGTGTTCTTCGAACAGTCGAGATATGGGATCTCGGCCGCCACCTGTTCGGTGCGGATCAGCTCGCCGTCGACGCCGTTGAGGCGGTTGGCGTTGACCCGGCGCTCGGAGTCACGGATGTCCTGCAGGGTGTGGCACAGGTTGTAGACGCCGCGCTGGGAGAACATCACGTTGTAGTTGATGTCCTGCGAAAGGCCTTCCCACAGCTTCATGGCGTGCTCGTACAAGTGCGCCGACTCGTCCCACAGGTAGTTGGAACGCACGATGGTGGTGTTACGGGCAGTGTTGCCGCCGCCCAGGTAGCCCTTCTCGATCACCGCGACGTTGGTGATGCCGTGCTCCTTGGCCAGGTAGTAGGCGGTGGCCAGGCCATGGCCGCCACCGCCGACGATGACCACGTCGTAGACCTTCTTCGGCGTCGGCGTGCGCCACATGCGCTGCCAGTTCTCGTGGTGGCTGAGGGAGTGCTTGAAGAGGCCGAAGCCCGAATAACGTTGCATGGTGTTCTGCTCCACTCAGCGGTAGACCGGGAAGTCGGCGCACAGCGCGGCGACGTTCTTGGCCACATCGGCCTCGACATCGGCGTCGCCCAGGTTGTCGAGCACATCGCAGATCCAGCCGGCCAGCGCAGTGCACTGGGCAACCTTGAAGCCACGGGTGGTGACGGCCGGGGTACCGATGCGCAGGCCCGAGGTGACGAACGGCGACTGCGGGTCGTTGGGCACGGCGTTCTTGTTGACGGTGATATGGGCGCGGCCGAGGGCTGCGTCAGCGTCCTTGCCGGTCAGGCCCTGGCGGATCAGGCTGACCAGGAACAGGTGGTTGTCGGTACCGCCGGACACCACGTCGTAGCCGCGCTCGATGAATACCTGGGCCATGGCCTGGGCGTTTTCGATGACTTGTTTCTGGTAGGCCTTGAATTCGGGCTCCAGCGCCTCCTTGAAGCACACCGCCTTGGCGGCGATCACATGCATCAGCGGGCCGCCCTGGGCGCCGGGGAACACGGCGGCGTTGAGCTTTTTCTCGATCTCTTCGTTGGACTTGGCCAGGATCAGGCCGCCACGCGGCCCGCGCAGGGTCTTGTGGGTGGTGGTGGTGACCACGTCGGCGAACGGGATCGGGTTCGGGTACAGCCCCGCGGCGACCAGCCCGGCGACGTGGGCCATGTCGACGAACAGCAGCGCGCCGACTTTATCGGCGATCTGGCGGAAACGCGGGAAATCCAGGGTCTTGGAGTAGGCCGAGAAGCCGGCGACGATCATCTTCGGCTTGTGTTCCACGGCCAGGCGCTCGACTTCGTCGTAGTCGATCAAGCCGGTTGCGGTGTCGATCCCGTATTGAACGGCGTTGTACAGCTTGCCCGAGGACGACACCTTGGCGCCGTGGGTCAGGTGGCCGCCGTGGGCCAGGCTCATGCCCAGGATGGTGTCGCCGGCCTGCAGCAGGGCCAGGTACACAGCGCCGTTGGCCGAGGAGCCGGAGTGCGGCTGGACGTTGGCGTAATCGGCGCCGAACAGCTGCTTGGCGCGCTCGATGGCCAGCGCCTCGACTTTGTCCACATGCTCGCAGCCGCCGTAGTAGCGCTTGCCCGGGTAGCCCTCGGCGTACTTGTTGGTGAGGCCGCTGCCCTGGGCCTGCATCACGCGCTTGCTGGTGTAGTTCTCCGAGGCGATCAGCTCGATGTGATCTTCCTGGCGCTGCTCCTCGGCATTCATCGCCGCCAGCAGTGCGTCGTCGTAACCCTGGATCTGGTCTTGCTTGCTGAACATCGTGTATCTCCCGGCAGCGATCGTTTCTTGTCTGGTGAGGGTTTTCCCACCCTTTGCAGCGATGGTATGACCGGGCACGGTGGCACAGATGCCTGCGCGCGCCTTGCAATGGCGCGTTTACGACATTGCTACCCCAAGCGCCACACAGCCCTGTGGGGGTAGGATTTTT